>CALWBC010000040.1 GCA_944375755.1 uncultured Mediterraneibacter sp.
TTCTGGATGTTAGTCGGAACAGATGGAGTGCCTCTGCACGAACATCTGGTTCCGGCGTTACATCCATTCAAAGCTTTGAAGTAAGTGGGCTCAGCATGGCGATGCAGCCCCCTGTTTTTGAACGTCAGCTTCTTGAAAAACTCATCCCGCCTGAATTCCGTTTCCATCAGAAACCTTCCCGTTAATGCACTAAATATCTATACCCCTGCCCCAGCACCTGCAGCGACCACAGGCATTTATCCGCCAGATTCCCTTCGCTCTCCGTGCTGCACCATTCGAAAAACACGGCGCGGATATTTCTGAGAATCAGCATCGCTGTTTCCTCTGCCGGATATTCCGGTCTGTATTCCCCGGATCTCTGTCCCTCCCGGATCAGACCGGTCAGGATACGGAACAGGGCTCGATCCTCGTTCAGCAGTCCCTTATGTTCCGCCCCGGCTTTTAAATTCTTCGTATACAGCACCCGGATCAGATCCTGACCGATCACTTCCTCCGTGAACCGGCAGGCGCCTTTTACGATCTCCTCCATCTTTTGACTGACCGGCATCTCCGGATCCAGCGATTCAAAGATCCGGTCATAATAATCATCATACTGGCAGAGCATTTCCAGAATGATATCGGATTTGCTCCTGAAATAAATATAAAATGTTCCTTTTGCCATCCCGGCCTGATGCATGATCTCATCCACCGATACCTGATCATACCCCTTCTCCCGGAACAGCCGGATCGCGCACTGATAGATATACCGTTTCGTGCGTGTTCCCTTTGTCTCTTTCTCCATTACAGGCTCCTTCAAAACACGGCCGCAGCCGTATCATTTCTGAGTATTTTCACCCGCTTAGAGTATAAAAAAATTTTATGGAAAAGTAAAGTCCCGGGTATATCCCGTTTCTTCTGATCACTCCTCTCCGATCAGCCGCTTCAGCATTTCATGATGACGCCGCACCTGTTCCACATCATTCGGCAGATGCTCGATTCCCATGTCCTGCTGATCTCTCTGACCTTCATATTCCGAATTGATATATCCGTCATATCCATACTGTTTCAGGTATTTGATGGGCGTTTCATAATCAATGGATTTGTCCTCATAACATCCCGGCTTTCCGGGAATCTCTGTCATGTCGTAGAACTTTCCATGTATGCTGACAATATAGGGGATGATATCGATAATATCCTCCGGATCCGCCGATGATCTGTGCAGCGACATCCGCTCTATCTCCATCATGTTCAGTCCGTGATCCGGATATGTTTCATCCAGCACGCGGATCATGTCATCCTGCTCATAGTTTCTGCTGTTCTCAAGAATAAAATCAATGCTTTCCGGTATTTTCGCATGTCTCTTGCAGTAATCAATCGCCACCTGAGAAGGAGAATGCTGGAAGATTGCGAAATCCGGAACCAGTCCCACATGATGGCTTCCCGTTCTGTCCGCCAGTTCGATAATCTGCTCCGACATCCGGAAATCCAGCGCGGCTGCCGGACCTTTCGTCGGCTGTACCCTGCTGCCCGGTTTGATCGGAAGCGGGGCATGGATCTCTTTCCCGATCTTTACATCATATTTCTCAGCCGTATCCAGCGCCATCTCGATTACATCGATGGGAACCAGACACAGCACCCTCACGTTCCGAAATCCCAGTTTCGCGGCCAGCTTAATGTCATTTTTCAGCCGCTCCGCCGCTTCCCTGTGATTCATGACATGATCCCTGAACTGATGCACATCCAGATACACGTCCATTGTCACCGCCTTCATGTCATACCGCGCCATGTAATTATTCCAGTCAAAAACAAACTGCTCTGACGGGAACGGATAATCCCGGATCGTTGCCTCATCGATAATCTCAATACCATCCGTCTTCAGATGATCATGCACTTCAGCAATCTGATCTTTCCATGTCATCTGCTTAAAAAACTGGGCCTGCTGATAACTGTATAACGAAACACCTCTTTTGATTGCCATAATTACTCTTCTCCTTCCTGAAGCATCAGTTCAAATTCACAGATATTTGTAGTCTTTCCCGCTCCCGCTCCATGTCCGGGCACCGGCGGATTCTTCACCCACTCCTCATCCCACGGCATATACCCGTACTGGGACAGCACGGACTGCTGCAGCCGGATCACATGTTTCCCGGGCGCCAGACCGCCTTCCTTCTTCACATGAACGTATGCTTCATCGTCAAAATTCCAGTGTTCCCACACGCAGGTTTTAATTTCCTCAAAATCTCTCGGCGGCTTTCCGTTAATCTCAAAATTCTGCAATTCCCTCGGATATTCCACCCCATCGCATTCGATATAATATCCGTTGTGGAGAGACAGGAAACATCCTCTGTAATCCGCGATCCGTACCGCGAACTTAAATCCTGTCGCTTTTCCGTCTTCATACGTATTTTCCAGACTGTCCTTGCGTATCAGAAAATTGTCAAACATGTTACATCCTCCTTATCCTGATTCTCACAGTTCTCTTATACATTCAGGATAACACATCTCATCAGATCTCCGGTCTGCTGGAATTTAAAACGGTTTCTCAATGGGGATTTTGTTTCACACAGATGAAACTCCCGCAGGATCTTTCGATCCTGCAGGAGTCTCACCACAGCTCTAATACAGTTTTTCTAGGAAATGATCCACATACCGATGGCAGTAGTCGTATTTGATCAGATTAATCAGAATCATGAAAATGTAAATATCCATGGATGTCTTCGTCCCCTCGAAACAGATCTGAATATCCGAATATTTCAGATACTCATTCTTCTCCCCGGAACAGATTGTAATCACATAGGCCCCCAGATTCTTCGCCCTTTTCAGAATGGAGCGGATCGGCGTCATCTCGACCAGATTCGCAATAATCGCGAACACCACAGTTCCTTCCCTGATCCGATCCAGGCTCTGCTCCTGCGAGATAAAATCATCATAAACGATAGATTTCTTGTTCGACACAATCAGATCCTTCTGCAGCGTCTGTGTCGGAATCACCTGACTTCCGGCATAAAACAGAACCTCCTCCGCCCGGTTCAGACAGTCCGATATCCGCGCGATCTGACTGTACTCGATCTTTTCCTTTATATTCAGGATATTATTGATCAGAAAATTAAAATAAAACTGAATAATATCACTGTCCTCCGCAAGCTCCACATCCCGGGTGTTCATATTCAGATAGCGGTAGTTTCTCAGCGCATAGTTAATCTGCGCCTTAAAATCCGTATAATTCCGGAACCCCAGCTTTTTCACCACCCGGCTGATCGTTGCCGGCGAAGAATAGCACATGTCCGCCAGTTCATAGATCGTAGCATCCTTCACCGCATGAATATTGCCGAGTATACGCTCTACAACCTTATAGTAAATGTCATTCTTCTCGCTCTTATTATAATAATTGATCAGATTTTCAATCGAATCCATAACTCTCTCTCCTGTTTCCGTTCAGGCATTGGTACTAACTCAATATTCTACACCGGACACACTGCTTTGTGAAGTTATACTTGTCAGCTATTTTGTTCATTAACGGGAAGCTTTCTGATGGAAACAGAATTCAGACGGGATAAGTTTTCCAAAAAGCTGACGTTCAAAAACAGAGGACTGGCGCATCCGACCGGAAAAGCACATCAACGGCTGTAGTTTCCAGCACAAACCTTCCCATCAATCAACAAAATAATCCGAATAAAGAACCAACGTCGCGGCTGAAAGGTGCTGAAATGTAGTACCTTCCGGCCGCACCTTGTTTTTCTTCAGCTGTTTATTCACTTCCCCATTTGAAAGATTACGAAACCAGCCCCATTTCAATACCTTTTCTGCGGGGATGGAGATGTGGGAGGCTGACTTCGGAAGGAAATCTAGTGCATCTTAAAGTTCCGGGCGCGGTCGAGTAGATAAGTCCCTTGCAAGACTTACCCCTCACAGATCCGGACGTGCGGCTTTCCCGCATCCGGCTCTTTACAAGACTAATTATTCACGAACTATCTATCCGGCATACACATTAACATATATCCTTGGTCTCGCCAGTGGATATTCTTTCATCATTTCGTCAAATGCTTCCCATGTGTAGCTTTTCCTTTGGCTTCTGCGGTTTAGCCATTTATACAGGCTTCTCCTCACCTGCCCCCGAAAACTTTTCAGGCTTCTCGCATTATCTGTGATGCCATAATAATGATAGTAACCAACAAGTATCTGGTTCATTTTCTTTGTGATTTCCGATAACCGCAGGTTTCTCATTTCCCGGATCATCCGGTGAACCTCCTTACATTTCTTTGTAAATTTCTTCCTGCTGGTTTTCCTCTTTACCCGGAATTTCCCGTTCCTTCCATGGGAACAGTAGTGTGTAAACCCCAGAAATGTGAAGGTCTGCGGTTTCCTGCCTTTTCTGGCACATCTTTCTTCCGCATACCTTCCGAACTCTATGAGCCTGGTCTTGTTTTCTTCCAGGGTCATTCCGAAGTGTTCCATTCTTTTCTTCAGGTGCTCATAAAATCGCTCCGCGTCATCTTTGTACTGGAATGTCACCACAAAGTCATCCGCATATACGACCAGCCCGCTGTATCCTCTGAACCTCGGCTGCATCTTCTCCCGGTACCACCACACCAGCACATAATGCATATAGATATTCGCTATGATCGGAGAGCACACCGAGCCCTGCCCGGAGCCCTCTTCTGTTTTCTCATATCTGTAGTCTTCCAGTATACCGGCTTTCAGCATCCGCCTTACCAGCCGGATGATATTCGGGTCTTTGATCCTTGATTCTATGAACCTGACCGCCCAGTCATGGTTGATGTGGTCGAAGAATCCTTTGATATCTGCGTCCAACACATAGTTCGTTGGACGTTTCTCCAGCATCACATTCAGGCTTTGAATTGCCTTATGGCATCCCCGGTTCGGACGGAATCCCCACATTTCGTTGTAGAAATGCGGTTCGAACACCGCCTCCAGCACTCTTTTCAGAGCTTCCTGCACAAGTTTATCCTCATAGCAGTAGATACTCAGCGGTCTTGTTTTCCCGTTTTCTTTCGGGATCTCCACCCTTCTTGCCGGCTGTGGTTTGTACGACTTCTGTTTCAGCCGTCCCACCAGCTTCTCAA
>CALWBC010000041.1 GCA_944375755.1 uncultured Mediterraneibacter sp.
GAGGGTCACAGGTTCGAGCCCTGTAGGCCCCACTTAAAAAATTATGGATGGATTCCCGAGTGGCCAAAGGGGACAGACTGTAAATCTGCTGCAAATTGCTTCGGTGGTTCGAATCCACCTCCATCCAGTCGAGTACCGAAAGGGCTCATTTGTATGCCGATGTGGCTCAATTGGCAGAGCAGCTGATTTGTAATCAGCAGGTTATCGGTTCGAGTCCGATCATCGGCTTGATCTCTCAGGAGATTTAATTTAATATCGCGGGGTGGAGCAGTCTGGAAGCTCGTCGGGCTCATAACCCGAAGGTCGCAGGTTCAAATCCTGCTCCCGCAACTTACGCGTTTTAATTATAGCATCTGAAAACAGAGGTTGATGGTAGTTATAATCAGGAAACGTGTGAAATGCCCAGATAGCTCAGTTGGTAGAGCAGAGGACTGAAAATCCTCGTGTCACTGGTTCGATTCCGGTTCTGGGCATTTTTCTCTGTAATACTTTCGAGGCATTATGGAGAAGAATATAATTAAATAAGGGCGTGTAGCTCAGGTGGTAGAGCACTTGACTTTTAATCAAGTTGTCCGGGGTTCGAATCCCCGCACGCTCACTTCTTCCAAAAGGATTCGGATTATAGTCCGAATCCTTTTTGGCATTATAGAAAGTCAAAATAAAAAGTCGAAAACAAGGCGGCTGAAAAAGTGGAAATACGATGTTAAACTGTTTGGAGTGATGCTGTATGGAATATCTCTATACCAAGTTAAGAAATTATATGGAATCGGATTATTATGCTTTCCATATGCCGGGGCATAAGAGAAACCGCAGGATTACGGGAGCTGAACTTCCTTATGGAATTGACATTACGGAGATAGAAGGTTTCGACGATCTTCATCACGCGCACGGGATACTGTCAGACTGTCAGAGAAGAGCGGCAGAGCTTTTCGGTGCGGATGAGAGTCACTATCTGATAAATGGAAGTACAGCTGGTCTCCTCAGTGCGGTTATGGGAACTGCAAAGCGAGGGGACAAAATACTGATGGCACGAAACTGTCATAAGTCGGTGTATAATGCCGTTTATTTGAACGGTTTGGAGCCAGTATATGTCTATCCTGAGTACATGCCGGAAACGGGCTTAAACGGTGAAATACGGGCTTCTCAGGTACGGAAGATTCTGGACAGGTGTCCGGGAATCCGGGCTGTTGTAATCACATCCCCAACTTACGACGGGGTGGTATCAGATGTGAGAATGATTGCGCAGGAAGTACATCGAAGAAATATTTCGCTTATTCTGGACGAGGCACATGGAGCACATTTCGGATTTCATTCTTATTTTCCTGAAAACGGAAATCGCCTGGGAGCTGACATTGTAATTCACAGTCTGCATAAGACACTCCCTTCTCTGACGCAGACGGCTCTTCTCCACATAAACGGCAACCTGGTGGACAGAGAACGGGTGAGGCGATATCTGCATATGCTGCAGTCCAGCAGCCCGTCCTATGTATTGATGGCTTCGGTGGATGAATGCGTCCGTATTCTTACGGAAAACGGGAAGGAATTATTCTCCTCCTACGTGGATCTGCTGGAAGATACGAGAGGGAAACTCAGAACCATGAAAACGCTTAAACTGTTTGATCCGGTGCACTATGACAGATCCAAAATACTTATAACAGTACCAAAATATAGAGGAGAAAACAAAAAGTTTACAGGAAAACAATTATATGAAATATTGAATGAAAAATATTTACTTCAAATGGAGATGGCTTCGAACTTTTATGTGGTTGCGATGACGTCGATAGCGGATTCGGAGAAGGGAATGCGGAGACTGACAGAGGCTTTACTGGAAATTGAAGGAAAACTTGCAAAAATAAAAAGCAATGCAGGGGAATATTCAATAAAAGAAAAGATGGAAGAAAGCGTGTCTGATCAGTGGAATGAGGTAGTTTTTCTGCCGGCTGATCTGGATGATGCATGCATGAAGGAACGGACACGCCAGGTAGATATAGCGGACAGTACCGGGATGATCGCAACGGAATATGCATACATTTATCCGCCGGGAATTCCTGCCGTTGTTCCGGGAGAAAGGATTTCAGAGGGTACTGTCCGGAATCTGGAACGCTATCACAGAAACGGATTCCGAATCGAAGGGACAAAAGCGGAAGGGAAGATTGAGGTACTTGTAAATGGGTAGAATATATTATGTGATGGGAAAAAGTGCTTCCGGGAAGGATACGGTCTATAAAGCTCTGCGTGACCGGCATCCGGAATTTCTGGCGGTGGTTCCCTATACGACTCGTCCGATCCGTGAAGGAGAGCGGAATGGCGTGGAATACTATTTTGTTACGGAACAGCAGATGAACAAGATGCGGGACGAGGGGAAGATTATTGAGCTTCGCTCTTATCACACACAGTACGGAGTATGGAACTATTTTACGGCAGATGACGGACAGATCGATGCGGAACACGATTATCTGATGATAGGCACTCTGGAGTCATATGACGCTCTGAGGACCTATTTCGGGAATGAGAAAATGGTTCCGATCTATATTGAGGTGGAAGACGGTCTGCGGCTGGAACGTGCGCTGGAACGCGAACGGCGACAGAATGTTCCGAAGTATTCGGAGATGTGCCGGAGGTTTCTGGCAGATGAAAAGGATTTTTCCGAGGAAAATCTTAGCCGGGCAGGAATTATAAAGAGATTTGAGAATAAGGATCTGGAGAACTGCCTGGACGAGATAGAAAGATATCTGAAAGTGTGTTATACTTAAAAAAGTTTCCCCCTTTACGGAAAAGATGTAGTACAATATGAGTATAGATGCGGTTAGGAAGACACCGCAGTTATCCGGGAAAGGGAAGATACAGGCAGGTGAAGAATATGAGTGGTTTCAAAGATGTGGTCGGTCACAAAAATATTATCAAATATATACAGAATGCGGTTTCCGCAGACGCGGTTTCGCATGCGTATATTCTGAATGGCGAGAGAGGATCAGGGAAAAAGCTCCTTGCAAATCTGTTTGCCATGAGTCTTCAGTGTCAGAATCGTGACGAGGACGGGGAAGCATGCGGAAAGTGCCAGTCCTGCAGACAGGCTCTCAGCGGCAATCAGCCGGATATCATAAGGGTGACACATGAGAAACCCAATACCATCAGTGTTGATGATATCCGTGTACAGGTAAATGATGACATTGTGATACGCCCTTACAGCAGCCGTTATAAAATTTATATTATTGCGGATGCGGATCTGATGAGCGTACAGGCACAGAATGCCCTTCTTAAGACAATAGAGGAGCCGCCGGAGTATGCGGTAATCATGCTGCTGACGGAAAATGCCGAAGTGCTTCTGCCGACAATCCGGTCCAGGTGCGTTATGATGAAGCTGCGCAATATTAAGGATCAGCTTGTGAAAAAATATCTGATGGAGCAGATGGAGATCCCGGATTATAAAGCTGATGTATGTGTGGCTTTTGCTCAGGGAAATATGGGAAAGGCGATTATGCTGGCCAATTCCGAGTATTTCAATGAGATAAAGGAGGAAGCGGTTCATCTTCTGAGAAATATAGACGACATGACAGTTCCTGAACTGATGGAGGCTGTAAAACGCTGTATGGCATATAAGCTGGAGATCAATGACTATCTGGATATCATTGCAATCTGGTACCGCGATGTACTGATCTATAAAGCAACTAAGAGCGTGGACAGGGTTGTTTTCTCGGATCAGCTCAGATATATCAAAGAGCGTGCGAGCAAAAGTTCCTATGAGGGGATAGAGAATATTCTGGATGGAATAGAAAAAGCGAAAGCAAGAATGAAAGCGAATGTCAATTTTGAACTGACGATGGAGCTGCTTTTACTGACAATTAAGGAGAACTGACAATATGACAAAGGTAATCGGGGTTAGATTCCGCACGGCCGGAAAGATTTACTTCTTCGCGCCCGGAAAATTTGAGATAAAACGGGGCGATCATGTGATCGTGGAGACCGCGCGGGGAGTGGAGTATGGCCGGGTGGTCAGCGGCCCGAAGGAAGTAAAGGATGAAGATGTGGTTCAGCCGCTGAAATCCGTGATAAGAACAGCAACGGAACAGGACAGGAAAGTTGTTGAAAAGAATAAGCAGAAGGAAAAAGAGGCATTCAGGATATGTCTTGAGAAGATCCGGAAACACGGGCTGGAGATGAAGCTTGTGGATGTGGAGTATACATTTGACGGCAATAAGACCCTGCTTTATTTTACGGCGCACGGCAGGATTGATTTCAGGGAGCTGCTACAACATCTCGCCGCTGCTTTCCGTCCGAGCCTTG
>CALWBC010000042.1 GCA_944375755.1 uncultured Mediterraneibacter sp.
TGTCTGGTCATGTGTTACGTAGATGATTGTAGCGCCCAGGTTCTCGTGAAGTTTGGAGATCTCGATACGCATCTGAACTCTCAGTTTTGCATCCAGGTTGGAAAGAGGCTCATCCATAAGGAATACCTTCGGGTTACGTACGATGGCACGTCCCATGGCAACACGCTGTCTCTGTCCACCGGAAAGAGCCTTCGGTTTACGGTCAAGCAGTTTCTCAAGGTCAAGGATTCTTGCTGCCTCGCGAACTTTCTTGTCGATTTCATCCTTCGGAACTTTACGAAGTTTCAGTCCGAATGCCATGTTGTCGTATACTGTCATGTGCGGATACAGAGCGTAGTTCTGGAATACCATCGCGATATCACGATCCTTCGGCTCTACATCGTTCATAACCTTTCCGTCGATTTTAAGTGTACCGCCGGAGATATCCTCCAGACCTGCGATCATACGAAGTGTTGTGGATTTTCCACATCCTGACGGTCCTACGAAGATGATGAATTCTTTATCTTCGATCTCAAGATTGAAATCTTTTACTGCGTGAAATCCGTTCGGATAAATTTTCTGAATGCCTTCAAGTGATAAACTTGCCATTTTATGTAGCCTCCTTAAAAATACTGTTTCGTTGAATCTGAAATTAGTATAGTCCGAAAAGGGCAAACGGACAATGTCACGAGTAACTAAAAAAAGGGATAAAAAATGTACATTTCGACCATATGCGGGAGATGTTTTTGTATATTGTGCTATAATCGTAACAGTACAGCAATAGGGCTGAACTGTTAAGGAGGTCTTATATAATATGAAGAAGATATTGCCTTATTTTACAATAGATGGAGCGGTGGGCGGCAACCAGGACTGGTTTACCAATGTAGTTATGCATATCGGCGGATGCGCGGCCGCGACAGCCTGCGACTGCTGCATTTATCTGGCACTGCATAAGGGGATGACGCACTTCTATCCTTATAATGTACATGAACTGAACAGGAAGGACTATGTTGATTTCTCCATGAAAATGAAACCTTATCTGAGACCGCGGGTAAACGGAGTGAACCGCCTTTATATGTTCCGGGAAGGATTTGGAAAATATCTCGAGGATATCGGGGAGTCACGAATCATAATGGAAGAACTGCCCGGGGAGGAAAGCTTCGAGGCGGCGGAACGGTTTATCAAAAAACAGATCGATGCCGGGATGCCGGTCCCATATCTGATGCTGAGGCATAAGAAGGCGTACTATAAAGATTTCGTCTGGCACTGGTTCCTCTGTTACGGATATGAGGAGCGGCCGGACGGAATGTGGATCCGGGTGGCAACCTATGGTGAGTCAGCTGATTTTTCCCTGAGAGATCTGTGGGATACCGGGTATGATGAGAAAGGCGGACTGATCGGGCTGAATGAGTAGAACTACGGCATCTGCCAGATCCCGAGTTTGTTGACGGAAAAGCAAAAGTTGTATACAATAGGGGAGACCTCCCGAGTGGAAAGGGACGGTTATTACGAATACAAAAAGGGGAATCATATTATGGCAAATCCAGTTGTAACATTTGAAATGCAGAACGGTGATATCATGAAGGCGGAACTGTATCCGGAGATCGCTCCCAATACAGTGAAGAACTTTATTTCTCTGGTAAAGAAAGAATTCTATGACGGGCTGACATTCCACCGCGTGATCAGAGGTTTCATGATCCAGGGCGGATGCCCGGACGGAAACGGTACAGGCGGTCCGGGATATACGATCAAGGGAGAATTCTCACAGAACGGTTTCGCAAATGATCTGAAACATGATCCGGGCGTGCTGTCCATGGCGAGAGCCATGCACCCGGATTCCGCGGGAAGCCAGTTCTTCATCATGCATGAGAAGGCGCCTCATCTGGACGGAGCATATGCGGCATTCGGAAAGATCACAGAGGGAATGGACGTGGTAAACAAGATTGCGGAGACGGCGACAGACTACGGCGATCGTCCGCTGGAGCCTCAGGTGATGAAGAAAGTAACGGTGGAGACATTCGGTGAAGAGTATGACGAACCGGAGAAAATGTAAAGTGACTGGAAGGATAAAGAATCCGGCTGTAGTGTGTGCGCTTTCCCTGCTGTGCTGTGCGCTGTGGGGGAGCGCATTTCCATGTATAAAACATGGATACGCGTGGCTGGATATAGAGGGGACGGGGAGCCAGATCCTGTTTGCGGGATACCGGTTCTTTCTGTCGGGAGTATTTACATTTCTGATCGGATGCGCGGCGGAGCGAAGGCTTCTGACCATGAAGCGGTCATCCGCCTGGCATATCTTCAGACAGGGATTTCTGCAGACAACGGTGCAGTATGTCTGCTTCTACATCGGCCTGGCATATACGACAGGGACAAAGGGATCGATCATCAACGCTTCCCAGGGATTTGTCGCGATTATAGCGGCGCATTTTATGCTGAAATCAGAAAAAATGACGTGGAAGAAAACTGCCGGGTGCGTACTCGGACTTGCCGGCGTAGTGGCGGTGAACCTGTCACCGGGCGGCATGGGCGGCGGCTTTACATTTCAGGGAGAGGGAATGATTCTGATCTGTACGGTTGTGTACGGGATCAGCATGGTTCTTCTTAAAATGATCTCCGATGAGGAGAGCCCCATGACGGTCACCGCATGGCAGACCCTGATGGGCGGCGCCCTTCTCATTGTAATCGGCGCTGTCATGGGAGGACATGTGGGAGGATTTACGCTGAGAAGCGCGGTGCTTCTGATTTACATGGCGCTTCTCTCCACCGTTGCGTTCAGTGTGTGGACGATCCTGATGAAGTATAATCCGGTAGGAAAGGTGGCGGTCTATACGTTCACCATACCGATCTTTGGAGTGGCGCTTTCGGGAATGATTCTCGGAGAGCGTGTGTTTGAACTGAAGAATCTGATCGCGCTTGTGCTGGTGAGTATTGGGATTATTATAGTGAACCGGCCGGAGAAACAGAAATAGATAACAGTGCAGCCTACGGATGAACTGTGTTACTGTTCACATCGCAGCCAAACTGCTGGAAAATAGAAAATGTTAAAATTCACCATACTGATAAAAGAAAAACCGCGATATATAATGTGAGAGTTAATGGGAATTTCTGCCATTTTTGCAGAAGTGATCATGTGACGCCGCCAGGTGCCAGGTTATAGAACCGGACCGCGGCAGAATAACTGAAGGAGGGTATAGGATGAAGAAGAAATATATCGCGGTTCTTCTTGCGGGCGCGCTGGTGTTGTCAAGTCTGACAGTGGCAAATGCGCAGGAAACGGAGAAAACCGGTGATATGAGACAGGAAACACTGACCGATTCGGAAGCGGAAGAACAGGCAGGAAATGAAGCAGTTGCCAGTGCGGCTTCGGACGCGGCGAACCAGCCTGCTGTCCGGATGGAAGATGTGACGCAGGTCCCGGCAGCAGATGGACAGACAGAAGATGAAGGGCCACAGACAGCGGATGGAGGGACGCAGACAGCGGATGGAGACGTGCATGCAGCGGAGCAGTCTGCAGTGACTGAAGAGTCCGGTATGGTGGAAATGACGGAAGAGGGAAATCAGGACGCGGCTGTCCAGGCGGAAGCGGGAGATGATACGGCGGATGCCTCGGAGGACAGGGTGTATATCCCGGATGAGACGCTGCAGCTGATACTGATCAACAATGCATATCCGGAAGTATCTGTAGATGAAGACGGTTATGCAGATCGGGAAGATCTGGAAGGTCTGACCAGCCTGAGTGTATACTCCGCGGATTATGACAAACCACTGGTGGATCTGACAGGTCTGGAAGCGGCAGTTAATCTGGACTGGCTCACACTGGAAGAGTGCGGTATTACATCGGAGTTTATGGAGAAGAATTCGGACGTTCTGGCGGCCCTGCCGGAGCTGAGGACGCTCTATCTGAGTATGAATGAAATTACGGATCTCAGTTTCTTGAAAGAACTTCCGCAGGTGAGAACTTTTGATCTGTCAGGAAATCAGATTACGGATTTTACAGCGGCATTTGAAATCTGCGAGGCTGATCCGGAGATTTCAATTTCCTATTATGATAATCCGACAGAAGGTGTGGAGCAGATTTTTGAAAAATGCTTTTTTGATGTGCCGGATCTTCTGACAGGTCAGAGCGTGAATATCTATCCCTACAGCACGGTGTTTTCCGGGGGGATGCCGGAACATTTTTCTGATAATGCCAACCTTACCTATACGGTTGCGGATCCGGATATTCTCGGATATACGGCTGATATCGGAGAATATAACGCCTCTCATACGATTACGGCGCTTTCTGCGGGAACAACAACTGTAACGGCGCACTATGGAAGTAAAGAGCTTACCTTCCAGGTAACTGTTCAGGATGTAATGCCCGCGGTTGACGATGCGGACAGGCTCTCTCCTGATCAGCTGGCACAGGGAATGTCCGCCCGTTCCATTCTGACAAACGGGCAGATCTGGAACTGGGACAGCGCGGATACGCCTCAGAAAGTTTCTGACGGAAAGAACGTCAAGAGCTATGTGGCGTATTGGGTATACAGGGACAATGATCCGGAGAAGACGGGCAGAATATTTACGGAAGAGTATTTCGGTCTGGATGATGCGGGAACCTTGTGGAACTGGAAGAAACTGTATTCAATCGATGAAGAGTACATGGAAACAGAGATCGCAGAGAATGTACGCAGCATGGTTCACTATGAAGGAAGAGCGGGACTTTATATCACAGAGTCGGATGAGTGCTATATGGCTTATGTGGACGGTACGGAACTGATCACCCAGTTTGTCTGCGAGAATGCGGAGTATGTGACGGAAAACGGATATGTCGGATTAAAGGACGGTACAGGACTGATTATTTCGCTGGATGATGACAACAGAGTCCTGACAGAACCGGTAGAGTTCCAGCCGGTTGATGTGGGATATTATTCTGAATATAACCCGGGTCTCGGATACAGTGAAGGAAGCGAATAAATGCTGGATTCGAACGGCACGCTCTGGAGCAGAACGGACGGTTCTGATGACGCCTGGGAGAAAGCGGAGGAAGGAGTCGGCAGCATTGATGGAAGCGGATATATTAAAGACAGCACTTACTATCCGTTTAGCGCATCCGGCAGTCAGATCGAGAATATAAAAGAATTTATCGAGGGTACTAGGCTCTCAACGGCCAAATACATCCGGACAGACGGCACGCTCTGCGCGATGGATGGAACAGAGATATTGAAGAATGTCGTAAGTGCGGACACAAAATATGCTCTCGACAGTTCGGGGGATCTGTATTATATAGAAAATAATGATTACGAACCTGTAATTGTGATGCATTCCGTTACAGGAATTGCCAGAGATAGTGTCCATCAGATTATTGCGCAGCGGGAGGACGGAAGTGTCTGGAGATGTGATTCAACGAATGAAGCGCTTCCGGAGCTTCTCGCTACCATTGACGACATCACAGAGCTGGTAACACGGACAGATGAAGAGACGGGCATTTCCGTCGAAGGTGTGGAGCCCAGCCTTGTGCTGAATGTAGATCCGATTACGGATGAGAGCACGCTCACGGAACTGACCGGTAAAGTGACGGCGCTGATCGATGATACATATGAAGTAAACAGCATGAAAGTGTACGATATTACTCTGACCAGAAATGGCGTAGAGGTCGATCCGGCGAATCCGGTTACAGTGACTATTCCTGTCCCGGAAGAGTTTGGAACAGATCTGGCGGTATATCATCAGACGGACGATGGCAGCCTGGAGACAATCAACAGTACGGTCAGTGGGGACGGAACCAGTGTAAGTTTCCTTGCGGAACACTTCAGCCCCTATCTCCTTGTGGATCTGACAGAGAAGACATCTGATCCGACGCCGGAAGATCCGGAGAATCCGGGAACGACGCCGGAGGACCCGGGTACCATCCCAGAGGACCCGGAAGATCCGGAGAACCCGGGTACCATCCCGGAAGAACCGGAAGATCCGGATGAACCGGGCACCACTCCGGAAGACCCGGAAGATCCGGCGAGCCCGGGAACGACGCCGGAGGACCCGAAGGCTTCGGATAACCAGGGTACAACTCCGGAGACTCCCGGAACAGGTGACGGACAGACCGGAACAGGCACAGAAGTGCCAAAGACCGGCGACAGCACACCTGTGGCAGGCTATGCCGGACTGATGCTTGCGGCGGCAGTGGCAGCTCTCGCGGTATTTGCGGCGGGCAGAAAGCCGGAAAAACGGAAATAAATGAATCATATGCCGGGTAGAAGCCGAAAAGCTCCCGGAAGAGAGAAGAAACGACGGATGACGCGGATCCGTCGTTTTTTTCCGCTTATATGCGGCAGACTTCTGTTTGAAACTTTCCTGTCAGGGTTTCATAATAGGATTTAATAGAGATAATAGCTTTTATGAACAATGATGAAGGAGGATCACAATATGGATTCATATTTTTCAGAGAGAGAAATCACTCATCCTTATACGTCTGGTTTATTCCAGAAGGATCTGACGCTGAAAGAGATGACGGAGCTGTCAGCTGACCTTACGGAAGAGGAAAAGAAGTCGCCGTTTGCCAGATATTTTTATGAGCCAATGGCTGAACTTCAGCCCCAGATGAAAGAAGCGGCAGAGCGGGGACCATTAAAGGAAAATGAGATGTATATGCCGGATCAGGCAGGTCCCATACTTTTAAACGGAAGCACGGAATATCCGATGAATGGATACGGTGTTATGGAAAACGGCGTTGGATATGCGGCGATTCTTGCTCATCAGTATGGGATTACGGATGAGATGATCGCTGCTTACAGAGATCATTTTGCGGTGACGGAAGATATGAAGCAGCGCACGCTCTTTTACAAGACATGGTATCCGGGTAAGCACCTGATTCACTTTGAGGACGCGATTATCGAGGATTTCGGCTGGGGATTCTGTCTTCAGAACATGGACTGGAGCATATTCAATATGGAGAAGCATTTTGGAGTAAAGAGGGAAGATCTTCTGAAGATTGATCCGAACTGTATTGCGGTTATGGGACTTGGCGGCGAATGCTTTGCCATAAATAATCCGGAGGACCGGACAGATACATTAATGCTGCAGTATATAACGGAAACAGAGAAGGGAAGAGAACTCAGTATCCACTACTTTTACGGTGTGAAAGTAACTCCGGACGGAAAAATGGAAATATGTCCCAATGTTGGAAAAGAGGAACTGACCGGACGGATGAAGGGCATGATGCTGCATGCCATGTATGAGTGCTGCAATGAGATAAAACATATTAAAGAATTCTGGAGCGAGTATCAGAAATAGTAATAAACGCGGAATAATAAACAAACGCAGAATAATAAATAAGCGCGTCAGGCTGTATGTATCAGCAACAGTCTGATGCGTGTTTTTTTATGTCTGCCAGATCCTTTCAGCTAAAAAATAGAGCTTCCGCTTTAAAGAGGAAATACTCCGATTGAGCTGCTTCTTGTTTTTGTCTTACACTTTAATTAACTAAAGCAACAAAGCCGGTGAATGAAGGCGAGATTTCCCGGAGGTTCACCGGGGCACAGATTCAGTTGGGAGGTATGAAGATGGAGCTTATGAAAAAGTACAGTTCTTTTATCGGAGGAAAATTTGTTGACGATTCCGGAGAAAATGTGAGACAGGACAGGAATCCGTCGGACGGCTCGGTGCTTGCCGAGATCCGGTACGCGGACACAAAGGTGCTCGACCTGGCGGTGGATACGGCCGGAGAAGCTTACCGCACATGGGGGAAGACACAGCGTATTTACCGCGCGGGAGTTCTGAACAGGATGGCGGATATAATGGAGGAAAATAAAGATTATCTCGCGTCCATTGAGGCAATGGACGTGGGAAAACCGATCGGGGAAGCGAAACTTCAGATGGAGCTGTGTGTTTCGGAATACCGGTATTTCGCCGCGGCCATCCTGTCACAGGATGACACGCTTGTCACACATGACAATGGTTCCCTGTCAGCTGTATTAAGAGAGCCGCTGGGTGTTGTGGGCTTGATCCTGCCATGGAACGCGCCGGCCATGCTTTTGTCATGGAAAGCGGCTCCGGCTCTGGCTGCGGGCAACTGCGTGATCGTAAAACCGGCAAGTGCCGCACCGCTTGTCATTCTCGAGCTGGCACGGCTGTGGGCGGAAGCGATTCCGGCAGGCGTGTTTAATGTACTTCTCGCCGCCGGAGAAGGCACCGGAGAGGCAATGCTGGATCATAAGGGAATCGACAAATTCTCCTTTACCGGATCTACGGCAGTCGGAAAGCATGTCGGTGAAGTGACAGGCAGGAATATTGTGCCGTGTACTCTTGAGCTGGGAGGCAAATCCGCGAACATCGTGTTCGAGGACGCGCAGCTGGAAAGAGCGCTGCAGTACGCCATGCTGGCGATCCTCTCCACACAGGGTGAAGTCTGCGTGGGCGGTTCCAGACTTCTTCTCCAGGAATCGATTTATGACAAATTCCTCGATATGCTGGTGAAAAAATTCGAGTCGCTGAAGGTGGGGGACCCGACAGATCCATCCAGTCAGATCGGCCCCATGATTGATGAAAAACAGATGAACCGGGTGCTTGAATATATCAGAATCGGACAGGAAGAAGGCGCGCGCCTCATGTGCGGAGGAACACGGGTCATGAGTGAAGGCAGAGACAGAGGTTACTTCATCGCACCGACCATATTCGCGGATGTGGACAATGATATGCGGATTGCCAGAGAGGAGATCTTCGGGCCGGTATTATGCGTACTGAAGTTCAGGGATGAAGAAGACGCAGTGCGGATCGCAAATAATTCCGAATACGGTCTGGGAGCAGGCGTCTGGACGAAAAATCTCTCCAGAGCGTTCCGTGTCGGCCGCGCTCTGGAGGCAGGAACAGTATGGGTGAACGATTATCTGACCAGCACGCCGGGCAATCCTTTCGGCGGTTATAAAAAATCCGGAATCGGAAGAGAGATCCATAAAATGGCGCTGGATAATTACTCAAACATCAAGAATCTGTGCATGTGTCCGGATGAAGACGTGCCGGAGTTTTTCTAAAATAGCAGAACTGCTATTTTAGAAAAACTCCGGCACGTCTTCATCCGGACAC
>CALWBC010000043.1 GCA_944375755.1 uncultured Mediterraneibacter sp.
TCTGCTGACTTAAGATAGAACAGCCGATACCATGGATAAAATAGTTTAAATAAAGGATAAGTGCACTGGGCAGATATCTCTTATTCATGTTTTGTATTTCCCTCTTCTCTCAATAGTTTAGTGATTCTTAGTCATATTTGATATCAAGAACTTCTTTCATGTGGTCGATCGGCATATGTTTGCCTGTCCACAGATAGAATGCCGCATCTCCCTGGAAGAGCATCATTCCAAGACCGTTCATTGTCTTACATCCTGCTTCTTTTGCCATCTTAAGGAGTGCTGTTTCCCTCGGAGCATAGATTGTATCTGTTACGATCAGGTCCGGGCGGAAGAAGGATTTGTCCGGAACAACAGACTGTCCTTCCAGAGGTTTCATACCAACGCCTGTAGCCTGAGCAAACAGGTAACTGTCAGCGATCTCTTCTCTTAATTTCTCTTTGTCATCCAGGTCATACAGATTTACAACACAGTCCGTATTCTTGCGGATTGTATCAACTGTCTTCTCAGCTGCTTCCCAGAATTTATCTTTGATATTGAAGATGGAGATCTCTTTTACACCGTCCAGAGCAGCCTGAACTTCGATTGCCTTTGCAGCTCCGCCGGCTCCTGCGATTGTCATCTTCTTTCCGATTACATCGATATTGTTGTCTTTTAAGGACTGCATGTAACCGATACCGTCTGTAATGTGTCCGATCAGCTTTCCATTGTCATTCACAATTGTGTTGACAGCGCCGCTCATCTGAGCAGCCGGTGAAAGCTCATCCAGATACTGTCCGACAACTGTTTTGTTCGGCATGGAAATATTAGATCCTACCATTTTTAATGCGCGCAGACCTTTGATCGCATCCTCGAGTGTGCTGTTGTCAACCTCGAATGCAAGGTAAGCGTAATCCAGTCCCAGTGTAGCGAATGCTTCGTTATGCATTGCCGGAGAACTGGAATGTCTGATCGGATATGCCATCAGACCGATTAATTCTGTGTGTCCTGTGATTCTTTCTGCCATGATGATTTCTCTCCTTTGACATATAGTGTTTTGTTTGTTAAATATCAAACAACCTCTCCACGTACATTATACGAAATTTGCTTTTATAGTTCCAATATATCTTTTTATCATTTTTGATAGTTTTATGCTATCACCTGTAGTATAATACATATAAAAAGCAGATACACTCATCAAAGGAGGAAAATGCCATGACACTGAATCAGCTTCTTTATTTTCAGACCGTCGCGCACTGCCAGCACTTCCGTCTGGCAGCTTCCGAACTGAACATCTCACAGCCTTCTCTTAGCCGTTCCATCTCCAACCTGGAGGAAGAACTGGGGATTATTCTGTTTGAGCGAAAAGGTCGTACGGTCACTCTGACAAAATACGGACGGATCTTTCTGGAGCATGCGGACCGGATACTAAACGATGTCGCCCTGGCGGAAAAGCAGATGAAAAAACTGGCCGGGAACTCCGGCCACGTGGATATCGCGTATGTGTTTCCACTTGCGGCATGGTACATCCCTCATATGGTCCGTCAGTTCCTTGCAGGAGGAAATAACGGGAATATCAGTTTTAATTTTCATCAGACTTACACCCCTGAAATGGTCAGCGGCCTGAAATCAGAGAAATACGATGTGATCTTCGGTGCTTATGTGGAGGATGAACCGGATATCCAGTTTGTCCCCATCCTGAAGCAGGAAATGATTATTATCACGCCGGTCGGCCATCCGCTGGCCAAAAAGAACAGCGTTGTCCTAAAAGATCTGGAAGGGTATCCGGTCATCGGTTACGACAGGAATTCCGGCCTTGGCCGCTTTACCCGGCGCACCTATAGTTCCTATTCCATGACTCCCAATATTATCTGCGAATCCCCGGATGAAAACGCCATCGCATCCCTGGTGGCGGAAAACTTCGGCATCGCTCTCGTTGCGGACGTGGATGTTCTGGATCATTTTCAGCTGGAAAAACTGCACCTGTCTGATGTCAGTCTACAGCACACCGTATATATGGGCTATCTCAGAGACCATTATCAGATCCCGGCGGTCCGTAACTTCATCTCTTTTATAAAGAAGGAAGGCACAAAAATATGATCTCTCACCAGAAGTTTCTTCTTTTTACATAATCCGAAAAACGCCGTACAACCGGGGGCTGGTATTTATCCCTCCCCCGGGCCATATAGATATAACGCTTCTCATGCTGGTTGCGGATCTCAAGCACCTCTACATCCAGCTGTTTTAAAACCGGGATCTCCGGCATAACGGCAATTCCGAACCCCTGGGCAACAAGCCCGGCCATGGAACCGTCCTCCTCGATCTCATAAGCGATCTCCGGCCTGATTCTCATCTGTTCAAACATCTTGTCCACGACAGGACGAAGCCCGCTGTTCTGCGTATAATAAATCTGCGGATAGGCTGCCGCCTGCTCAAGAAAAATCGCATTTTCGCCTGCAAGCGGATGATCTTTTGGTACGATAACCAAAAGATTTTCCATGCCCACCGGTCTAAACTGTATCCCGCTCAACTTCTCTGTGGTG
>CALWBC010000044.1 GCA_944375755.1 uncultured Mediterraneibacter sp.
CATTCAGTAAAATACTGGCTCACCATCAACGAACAGAATACCATGATTCTTCACCCCGGTGCCATCGGGCTGCCGAAAGGCGGAAAACTGCCGTCTAAAAAGGAATTATATCAGCAGAATCATCACATGATGCTGGCACAGGCTCTGGTCATGAAACTGTTCCACCGGATGGTCCCGGAAGGAAAGATCGGCCCGGCCCTCAATCTGACCGCCATGTATCCTGCAACATGCAGCCCCGAGGATTCCATCGCCGCCCACAACTGGGAAGTACTCAGATGCTGGAATTTTGCCGATGTTCCCGTATTCGGAACTTATCATCCACTGGCATGGTCTTATCTGTGCGACCGCGGCATTGCCCCGGAAATCAAATCAGGAGATATGGAAATACTGAAAGATGCATCCCCTGATTTCATTGCCATGAACTACTACTCTACGGCGACAATCGCCGCAAGCCGGGGAGATGCTTCTGATGTAGCCGCCCGCGCCGGAGACCAGCAGATCATGCTCGGAGAACAGGGCGTATACCGTCCGGCGGAAAATCCTAATGTCGGGAAAACAGAATACGGATGGGTTGTTGACCCTGTCGGTTTCCGATATACTTTAAGAAAGGTTTACGAACGTTATCATCTTCCGATTCTGATTACGGAAAACGGAATCGGCGCGCCGGACCGGCTGGAAGATGACGGCAGTATCCACGACACTTACCGCATTGATTTTATCCGGGATCACCTTCGTCAGATGCAGCTTGCAATCACGGACGGTGTGGAAATGATCGGATACTGCCCATGGGCAGCCATCGATGTTGTCAGTACCCACCAGGGTTACCGCAAACGATACGGTTTCATCTACGTTGACCGTGATGAGTTCGATCTGAAGGAACTGAAACGATATAAAAAAGACAGCTTCTGCTGGTATCAGAAAGTGATCCGTGAAAACGGAAAAAACCTCTGCTCCGTACAATAACGGAAAACTTGAAATAACAGCCAAGTTCAAATAATGGAAAACTTGAACCAACGAAAAACTTAAACTAACAGGAAGATTTAATCTGGGGGAACAAAACGAATGGTCGTACAGAAAATCCTGAATAACAACCTGCTTCAGGTAAAAGGGAAAGACGGAGAAGAAATGATTGCCATGGGGAAGGGACTTCGCTTCTCTTACCGCGTCGGCGATCAGCTGAAAGAAGAAGACGTTGAGAAAATCTATCTTCTGAAAGATGAAAAGAATAAAAGAGACTATATCCGCCTGCTGGAAGACGCGCCTGCCGAATATGCGGAAGTCATTCAGGACGCTGTGGAAATGGCAAACCGCCGCATGTCCTGTACCTTAAACGAACAGATTTTCGTCACTCTGTTCGACCATCTGATCTATGCCCTGGAGCGCCTGGAAAAAGGTATCGTACTCCAGAACCGGATGCTCTGGGAGATCCGGAAATTCTATCCAAAAGAATATCTGGTAGGCACTGAAGTTCTGGAGTACATCAACCGGGAACTTGGCGTGGAACTGCCGGAAGCAGAGGCGGGAAACATTGCCTTTCATCTCGTAAACGCGCAGATCAGCTCGCAGGAAAACAGCACATCCGCCCAGAATGGTATGCTGATGGTCAAGATGCTCAAAGACATCTTTCAGATCATCCAGCTCTACTATCATTATCAGATAGACGAAAACAGTATTAATTACTCCCGTTTTGTCATCCATATGCAGTTTTTCCTGCAGCGCCTTCTGGAAGACAAAATGCTGGAAGAAGACGGGGCTTCAATCTACGAATCCGTTCTCACCGAAGGCAACGCCGAAGCGAAGAAAGCCGCCGGATGCGTAGAACAGATCCGGAAGTATATCCGGAACCTGCTGGGGAAGGAGATCTCAAGAGAAGAACAGATCTACCTCATCGTCCACATCACAAGGATGACCTCCCGGTAAAATCTGTCTTTCTGACATAGATAAACATACGTCTCAGGGGAGGGATATCATAGCGCAAAACCGTTCCGCTCTACCTCGACTGTTGGAATGTCTGTAACTCAAAATGAGATCCGCGTGCAAAGGCACTTGGATCTCATTTTTCTAACAGACAGAACCAACGATTCTCGGAACGCTCTCACTTGAAGTTTTGCTTCTATGATATCCCTCCCCTGAGACTTGATTCATCAAGCCGGAAAGAACAGATTACCGGAAGTGTGTAGAAAGTATGTAAGTTTTCCCGGAGGCTTTCTGGATGCAATTGACGGCTTAGAACACCTTCGAATTTGTTTTTCGGAAAAATCTTCTTTCCTTCCCAATAAAAATAATTACCGGCAGGAACAGACAAGTCGGCATACAGGTGTCCCTCAAGGACCGTAGAGCAGCGCCGGTACTTAGATCGCGTATTTTGCGATCTTATGTACCGCTGCGTCTGCGGCCCGAGCGGAAGCGTGTCCGCGAGGGATACCTGTATGCCGGCGTACGTTTGTCACCCAATATATTATTTTATCTGCGGGAGAAAGACAGATCATTCCGCATCTTTGCGGCGGAGGATATCGTATCTGTCCGGTGCCTGCTCCAGCTCCACCCACAGCACCTGCTTTGAGTGCGGTGCGCTCTCCTGCTCTTCTCCGTCTTCATTCAGGATTCTCTTTACCTGCACTTCCACGTTCTCGCCGTCCGGCTTCATGATCTCGATCCTCTCACCGACAGAGAATTTATTGCGCTGTTCGATCCGGCACAGGCCGTCTTTCACTTCATTTACAATTCCAAGATAAGTGTATTCTTTATTATACGTATTGCTGTCATAGATCTGTGTATTCTCATCCGGTTTTCCAAAGAAGAAGCCTGTTGTAAACTGACGGTACGTACAATTTGAGATCTGGTCCAGATACCATGGCATATTCTTCCGGTACAGTTCCGGATCTTTCTGATAATCGTCAATGGCTCTCCGGTAAGTCCTGGCAACCGTTGCAACATAGAGAGCCGTCTTCATCCTTCCCTCGATTTTGAAACTGTCGATTCCAGCGTCAATCAGATCCGGAATATACTCGATCATACACAGATCCTTTGAGTTAAAAATATAAGTTCCCCGTTCATTCTCATAAACAGGCATGTACTCTCCCGGTCTTGTCTCCTCCATCACAGCGTACTTCCAGCGGCATGGATGGGTGCACGCTCCCCGGTTGGCATCTCTCCCGGTAAAGTAATTGCTGAGCAGGCAGCGTCCGGAATAGGAGATGCACATTGCGCCATGGATGAATGTCTCGATCTCAAGATCCTCGGGAATATGTGCGCGAAGCTCCTTAATTTCCTTAAGAGAAAGCTCCCTTGCGGATACAACACGGCTCGCCCCCTGGCGATACCAGAAATTATAAGTTCCGTAATTTGTGTTGTTTGCCTGCGTGCTGATATGACGCTCGATCTCAGGGCAGATCTCCATGGCGATATCGTACACACCCGGATCTGCGATGATCAGAGCGTCAGGTTTGATTTCCTTCAATTCGTTAAAATATTCCCTGACTCCTTCAAGATCGTCATTATGGGCAAGGATATTCGCGGTCACATAGACTTTCACGTCATGTTCATGGGCGAATTCAATTCCCTCTTTCATCTCCTCCATGGAGAAATTCTTCGCTTTTGCCCGCAGGCCGAATGCTTCCCCGCCAATATACACGGCGTCCGCGCCGAAAACTACTGCGGTCTTGAGCACCTCTAGGCTGCTCGCGGGAATCAGTAATTCAGGATGTCTGCTCATCTTTCCTTCCTCTCTTTCAATACTGTCCTCTCTGTTTCACACTGACCGCCACCCCATCGCCCAGTGGTATGATTGAAGTAACAAGTTCTTCATTATGTTTCAGCTCATAGAGATAATCCCGCATCCGCGCGTGGATCGTCCGGTTTCTCCGCTCCACCGCAAACCGGGATTCAATCACATCTCCATCCTGCATCACATTGTCGGAGACAAGGCATCCGCCCTCCGCCAGCAGCCGGAGCACACTGGGAAGATAATGGATATACTGCCCCTTTGCCGCATCCATAAAGACAAAATCATAGGAACCTTCCAGCGTCTTCAGCACTTCTGAAGCATCTCCCTCTATCAGTTCAATCTGCGATTCCCGCCCGGCACGTCTGAAATTCTCCCGGGCAATGGGAATCCGTTTTTCATAATTTTCTATTGTAGTTATCCTGCATCCTTCCGGAGCGTAATCACTCATCAATAATGCAGAGAAACCTACGGCAGTTCCGACTTCCAGAATGCGCATAGGTTTTTTCAGCATCAGGAGAACCTTGAGAAAGCTCTGCATTTCTCTGCGGATAATCGGCACGTGGGCCTCCCGTGCTTCCTGCTCAATTATCTCCAGTATTTCTCTGTTTTTTGTATCCAGCGAATTGATGAATGTTACGATACGTTCATCTACTATCATATCTTTTTCATCTGCACAGGCCTGCCGGGCTGCAGACTGATGATAATGTCAGGCCGCGGACCGGCAGTCCATGCATTCTCCTTTTTAGATATCCACATCCATAATGATCGGAATCACCATAGGTTTTCTCTTTGTCTTTTTCCAGATATAGTCATTCATCGCGTCACGGATGACAAGCTTGATCTTGTTCCAGTCCGTATGGCGCCCGGTCAGACATTTATCCAGTGCATCTGATACAGCTCTTCTTGCATCTTCCATCAGCTGCTCGGACTCTCTCACATAGACGAAACCGCGGGATACGATATCCGGTCCTGCCAGCAGGCGGTTTGTTCTGCGTTCCAGTGTGAGTACAACAATAATAATTCCATCCTCTGCCAGATGCTGTCTGTCGCGAAGAACGATATTTCCGACATCACCGACTCCGAGTCCATCCACGAGCACTGCTCCTGTATGAACTTTATCGACAACTTTTGCCGAATCGTCATCCAGCTCAAGCACATCTCCGGACTGAATAATGAATACGTTTTCCTTCGGTATTCCCAGTGATTTTGCGATCTCTGCATTCGCTTTCAGATGACGGTACTCGCCGTGAACCGGGATTGCGTATTTCGGTTTCACAAGGGAATAGATCAGCTTCAGATCCTCCTGGCAGGCATGTCCTGAAACATGTGTATCCTGGAAGATAACCTCTGCGCCTTTTGCCGACAGCTCATTGATCACGCGGGAAACGGACTTCTCATTTCCCGGAATCGGGTTGGAACTGAATATAATCGTATCGTTCGGCTGAATCGTCACCTTTCTGTGAACATCCGCGGCCATACGGGACAGAGCCGCCATGGATTCTCCCTGGCTTCCTGTTGTAATAAGCACCATCTTTTCGGGAGGATAGTTCTTCATCTCATCAATCTCAATCAGAGTGTGCTCCGGCACATTCAGATAGCCCAGCTCAGATGCAATAGAAATGATATTTACCATGCTCCGGCCTTCCACAACTACTTTTCTGCCGTATTTGTATGCGGAATTAATAATCTGCTGCACACGGTCCACATTGGAAGCGAATGTAGCGATGATGAGACGGGTATTCTGATGTTCCGCAAAAATATGGTCAAATGTAATTCCTACTGTGCGCTCAGACTGAGTAAATCCTCTTCTCTCCGCATTCGTACTGTCTGACATCAGCGCAAGTACGCCCTTTTTCCCGATCTCTGCGAATCTCTGCAGATCAATCGCGTCACCAAATACCGGCGTATAATCTACTTTAAAGTCTCCCGTATGCACCACAACTCCCGCAGGCGAATAAATCGCAAGCGCTGATGCATCTTGGATACAGTGGTTTGTCTTGATAAATTCAATCTGGAATTTTCCCAGATTGATTGACTGTCCGTGCTGAACAATCTTGCGCTTTGTACTGCGCAGAAGATTGTGTTCTTTTAATTTATTGTCTATGATTCCCATTGTAAGCTTCGTTGTATAGATCGGGATATTGATCTCTTTTAACACATACGGCAGCGCTCCGATATGATCTTCATGACCATGGGTAATCACAAATCCCTTCACTTTTGACGCATTATCTTTCAAATACGTTACATCCGGAATCACGAGATCGATTCCGAGCATGTCGTCCTCCGGGAACGCAAGTCCGCAGTCAACGACAACAATACTGTCCTCATATTCAAAGGCAGTGATATTCATACCGATCTGTTCAAGTCCTCCCAGCGGTATGATACGTAGTTTTCCTTTCTTTTCTTTTTTCAACCAATAAACACCTCCATCATATTTTATGTATCACTTTACTTCCGGGCACAAAAAGAACAGCAGTGTCTCAGCTGCTTATAAAAAGGAAAACATTATTTTACTTTTTCCATGCATTCTCTGCACAGGCCAAAAAATTTAAGTTCATGATCCAGAACATGGAATCCGGTGGCCTCCTCGATATGGCGCTCCAGATCATCCAAAAGATCATCGCCAAAAGGAATCACCCTGTTGCATTCCCTGCATATGAGATGATGATGGTTATGCTTTGCATCCCCCTTCAAAAGGTGTCCGATCTCATATCTTACACATCCATCATCCAGGTTGAGCCTGTCAACAAGCTGCATATCCCACAACAGCTGAAGCGTACGGTAAACCGTTGCCAGCCCTATTTCCGGATACTCCTCTGATACAAGCCCATAAATATCCTCCGCAGTCATATGCCTGCCGCTGTTCTGCTCCAGAACCGAAAGAACCATCAGTCTCTGATGTGTGACTTTCAGTCCTTTTTCTTTCAGCCGCGCTTTCAGCAGTTCCTCTGTTTTCTTCTGTTCCATCCGCGTCTTTTCGTCTCCCCGCAGTAAGTATCTATTGTAAAAATCCGAAGATCTTACATTTCTATATTCACATCTTCCAGCAGTTCTTCAAACACCTTTGACACTGCCAGAAGTTCTGTCTCATCCTCGACAATCTCGTAAACACTTTCACCCTGTCCCTGTGAACCGGAATCTTTGAGAATCAGGCACTCCGCCTCATCATCCTCGGAATCTGTCACAAGTATGTAAGTGCTTCCGTTTATCATCGTCTCCTCAAGCACAAAGAACTCGTCTTCTCCGCTTCCGTCTGCAAACGCAAACTTTACTTTTTCCATAAAAAACGCCCCTTATTCACTTATCTCGTCTTCTGAGGCCGCGTTTTCCTCAGCTTTTCTCATATGCAGCAGATCCAGATATCCCTGCAGGATAAAGACCGCCGCAATCTGATCAATATGCTTTTTCCGGTTCTCACGTCTTACCCCGGTCTCGATCAGCGTGCGCTCCGCTTCGACTGTGGTCAGTCTCTCGTCCCACATGATGATCTCCAGCCCGGTTCTTCTGTGAAGCATATCCCGGAATTCCAGTGACTTTTCAGCCCGCTCCCCTATGTCATTGTTCATATGTTTCGGAAAACCAAGCACGATTTTTTCCACATCGTACATCCCTGCCAGCTCTTCTATACGGGCGCATGTACGGCGAAGCTTGTTTTCCTCTTTCCGGTTGATTGTCTCTATGGCCTGGGCAGTAAGTCCCAGCGGGTCACTGATCGCGACTCCCACCGTCTTCGTGCCATAGTCAAGTCCCATGATTCTCATATCAGAATTATTCCCAGGAATTGTGTTCGATATACGCCTTCAAAAGCTCTTCTACCAATTCGTCCCTTTCTACTTTCATAACAAGGCTTCTTGCGCCGTTATAACTGGTAATATATGTGGGATCTCCCGACATGATGTATCCGACAATCTGATTGACCGGATTATACCCCTTTTCTTTCAGCGCCTTGAACACGATCTCAAGAATATCCTTCGCTGAGATCTGCGGACCTGGCTCCACCTGAAAGAACTGTGTGTTGCTGAGATCGCTCATCGTAATTGTTCCTCCTTCACTGTATAATTATGCAAAAAGAAGCGCTCAATTCAACTTCCGTAATGCTCTCTTCTGTCTCCGGGCAGACCCGGAATCCCTATTTACAATTCTAATATAATCCCCTGCAAAATTCAATGTATAATTCGTGAATCATTATCAATTCGCACTTTTACAATACAATTTCTGAGATTTTCATTTCTTTCTAGTGCAATTTTCATATATTCCTTTGTGTGCCCGATCTGCATGGTTTTTCCATCGATTACGGCATCTTCTTCCACCAGAACTTCCACTTCTTTTCCGATGAAGCTCTGTTCATATTCTCTCTGTCTTCTCTCTCCCAGACGGATCATCTCAGCGCTTCTCTCGGCCTTGATCTGCTCGTCCACCTGATTGTCCATAGCCGCCGCTTTCGTCCCCTCACGCCTGGAATACTTGAAAATATGCGTTTCGTAAAAGCGCACCCGTGAGACAAACTCCAGGGACTGGCGGAATTCTTCTTCTGTCTCCCCCGGGAATCCCACGATCACATCCGTTGTCAGCGCGGGATGGTCAAAATACTTTCTGAGAATTTCACACTTTTCATAATATTCCCCGCTTGTGTATTTCCGGTTCATCCGCTTTAACGTGGCGTCACAGCCACTCTGAAGCGACAGATGAAAATGCGGACAGATCTTCGGCAGACGGCTCAACTCTTCAGCGAATTCTTCCGTCACGATTCCCGGCTCAAGGGAGCCCAGCCGTATTCTCGCAATACCGTCAACATCGTGCACAGCCCGGATCAGTTCCAGAAGATGTCTCTCCCCGTCAAAGTCCACCCCATATGAACTCAGATGAATTCCGGTCAGAACCACTTCCCTGCAGCCGTTCGCGGCCAGTGTTCTCACCTCCGCGGCCACATCCTCCAGGCCCCTGCTCCTCACCCGGCCTCTGGCATAGGGAATGATGCAGTAACTGCAGAACTGATTGCATCCGTCCTGTACCTTCAGATACGCCCGGGTATGTTCTCCGGACTTTGTCACATGAAGCGCTTCATATTCTTTCGACTTTCCGATATCCTCAATCGCGTATTCCGCTCCTCTTGTCTCCCCGGCATCCGCGGCCCCATGATCCCCGGAGCATTTTCCTCTTTTTTCCTCAAATTCGTCCAGAATCCGGATCAGATCTTTCTTGTGGTTATTTCCAATCACAATATCAATGCAGGGATCAATTTCTTTCCCTTCCTGGGCCTGAACATAGCACCCCGCCGCCACAACCACGGCATCCGGATTCATCTTTCTGGCGCGGTGAATCATCTGACGGGATTTTCTGTCCGCAATATTGGTCACCGTACAGGTGTTAATGATATAAACATCCGCCCCTTCCTTAAAGGGAACAATCTCGTATCCGGCCTTCTCCAGCATCTCCTGCATGGCTTCTGTTTCATAGGCATTTACTTTACATCCCAGATTGTGAAGAGCTGCTTTTTTCATACAAATTACCTCTTTTTTCCTCTATTGTTTCTTGACTTTTATGACCGCATCTCGTAGAATATACATGAGGTTTAAAACCTGATTTTAGTGTATGATTCAAGGAGGGATTTTTTAAAATGAAAACCGTACAGATTTCATTAAACTCAATCGACAAAGTAAAATCTTTTGTAAACGAGATCACAAAGTATGACAATGACTTTGATTTAGTATCCGGAAGATATGTTATA
>CALWBC010000045.1 GCA_944375755.1 uncultured Mediterraneibacter sp.
GAACGATTACCTGAGGAAGGCAGCAGATATACTATAGCATAAAGCAGTTAAATTTGTAAATGCAAAGGTGATGGCAATCTTATTATTTATAAATTGTCTTCACCTTTATTAGAAAGGGAAAGTATGAAAAAATCATGGAAATCTAAGATTGTTCCTTATTTGTTTTTAACTCCTACATTTATATTTCTGGCGGTTTTTTCCTATTACTCAATCGGAAATGCGGTATATACATCATTTACGAATGCACAGCTCGGGCGTGAAACTCAATGGGTAGGTCTTAGTAATTATATTAACGCGTTTCATGATGAAATGTTTCTGGTCTCGTTTCAAAACCAGGTGGTAATAACAGTTGCGGCAGTGGTGTTCAGTGTATTTTTCCCTGTGCTGGCATCAGAGCTTCTGTTTTTTATCAAACATAAACGTGTAGCAAATATTATCAAGACTGCATTTGTCATTCCTATGCTAGTACCGCAGATTGTTGTCATACTGATCTGGAAGTTTTTATACAGCCCGAATTTTGGATTCAATACCATACTGGAAGCAATGCATATGTCAGGGATTACTCATAACTGGCTGAATGATCCTGCCACTGCATTGTTCTGTGTTGTACTGATTGGTTTTCCGTTTGTTTCAGGAATGTATTTTCTGATTATCCATACCGGAGTAAATATGATTGGGGAGGAACTGTATGAAGCGGCGATAATGGACGGAGCGTCACAATGGAACGTTGTAAGAAGCATTCATCTGCCGAATTTGAGACCGTACATCAAGATTGTGGTGACGCTGTCGCTGGTACAGAGTTTGTCCGGATTTGGTCTGGTTGCAGCAACGACAGATGGCGGGCCTGGATATTCTACGATGATACCGGCACTTCAGATGTATAATGTGGCGTTCGGAGATGGAAAATTCGGTTACGCATCGGCGCTTGGTGTCATCCTGTTTATCGTGATTATTATTCTGACACTCGTGCTGCGGAAAGGAATTAAGGAGGAAAACTGAAATGAAGAGAAATAGAATCATAAAGCCGGGATACGTTCTGAGCAGGCTTGTAATTCTGCTTCTTCTTATCCTGACGTTTTTTCCGTTTTTAATGCTGATTAATATGGCGCTGAAACCATCAGTGCTTACGATGAATGACTTTCTCGGGCTTCCGACAGAAATCTACTGGCAGAATTTTCAGAATGCTTTTGAATTTGTAATCCGGCCGATTGGCAATTCGATTTTTGTATGTGTTGTTTCTCTTGTGGGTATTCTTATCGTTGTTTCACTGTCAGGATACGCGTTCGGAAGGATGAAATTTAAAGGGAGAAAGGTTCTTTACACACTTGTACTGGCAGTTATGATGATTCCGTATACTCTATTGATCATCCCTAATTATAAAATTGTAAACGGGATGGGAATACTAAACACACTGTGGGCGCTGATTCTTCCATATATTGGTGGACAGCAGGTAATGGGTATTATTCTGGCGGAATCATTTTACCGGGGGCTGCCGGATGATATTTTTGAGGCGGCCGAAATAGACGGGGCAAGTGAATTTTACTGTTTTACCCATGTGGCTGTGCCTCTTTCGAAGCCGATACTTATCACTGTCGGGATTACTAGTGTTGTGTCGATGTACAATGACTATATCTGGCCTACAATTGCGCTGACAGGTGGAGATGATATGAAGACATTCTGTCAGATTGTGTTTAATAATGCGGCTGGAAACGGGACAACGGATATAGGTTTGATTGCTGCAGCGTTTATTATAGGAACTATTCCGCTTCTTCTGGCGACAACAGTATGCCTGAAATACTATGTTCAGGGCATGGTTGTCGGCGCGGTGAAAGGATAGGATGATGTAGATGGGAATGCTGGGTCAGGTGAAACAGTTTCACAGGGATCAGAAAAGATTTTTAAGTTCCCAGATAACGGCATCTGTATTTAATAATATTATTTCAGGAGTGTTTATGACAGGGCTGCTTCTGTATATAGGAGTAGCGCCTTCCAGAACCGGAATCTTTCTTTCTATTCCGCTTCTGGCAAATATTTTTCAGGTACTGCTCGGAAGAATGTGGAGCCGTTTTAGAGATTATAAAAGCGCAATGAACCGGCTCATACTGATTTCAAGATATGGCATTCTCTCAGTTGCAATAATACCGCTAGTAATGAGAGGGATGCCGATTTGGATTCGTGTATGTGCGGCAGGCATAATACTGACAGTGTCTTATACGCTGGCTGCAAGTGCGGGAATTCATCTGAACTTCTGGATGGTCAGCACGGTTGATACGGGCATGCAGGGGACATTTTTTTCATTTCGCGATCGGATTGTTGTTGCGGCTACACTTGTGATTTCTCTGACTGCAGCCTGGATGCTCGATCGTCTGGAAACATGCGGGATGGAGTATGCAGGATTCGCATTAGCGTTTTTTTTCGCAGCGATTCTTGCGGTGGCGGACTATCAGATTATTCGTCGGATAGAATATGCAGGTACGGAACATAATGCCGGAAGAGACAGGATAATTCCGGTCAGGCATATTCTGGAAGAAAATCGCAGATTCGTGAAATTCCTTATTTACATATTGTGTCTGAATATGGCGCTCAATATGGCGAATCCATATTACAATTCATATATGTTGGACAGTCTGAAATTGAAATATATTCAGGTTACATGTATGACAACGTTGCAGGTGGTAGTGCAGATTGCTGTGTCGGCTGTGTGGGAGAAAATCGGGAATCGCATCAGATGGAGCAGGATACTAAACACTACGGTAATGATACTGGGAATGCAGTTCTTTGTATGGGCTTTTGTGACGGAGAAGACAATTTTTCTGCTCCCGATTATCTTTGTGACCAGCGGAATGATATCAACCGGCCTTGTAACAGGGCAGTTTATGATCCCTTATGAATTTATTGACAGAAACAGAGCTATGGCCTGTTTGAGTATCAGCACAGGAGTGGCTGCGGCCGGAGGGTTCGCGGGAAGTATCGCGGGTTCCATGCTCATATCTTCGTTGAAGGAATGTACGATATTTGTCGGAAGTATCAGTATTGGATCCATGCAGATTAATATGATGGTCTCCGGTGCTGCGCTGCTGCTTACAGTGCTGTACGCAGAGTATATATTTGCGGGTGAATCAGATAAACATACTTTTTGATCCTTCATCTTACAGGAAGTTAGGCGAAGGTACTAGGTGAACAATATGCAATGTTGTGTCCGAGGGGACACTTGACAAAAGGAAAGGAACGAGGTGTCCGGGCAGGACACTTAATAAAACAGAAATGACAGAAAAGATAAAGCTGAATGAGTATTCCGGTCGGTTAGGCGAGCTCATAAACCATACCGCTCACCGGGATGACAGAGCCAGGGTTTATCTGACTCCAAGAAAAGTCCTCTGGGAGACAGACAGCGCAGAAGCTAAGGTGATTGGAAGCAGCAGACTGCTTGAAGACAGACAGCCGCAGATATCACTGGATGCGAGTGAACCGTGCATTCTCCGCAACAGGGGAGGATGTGCATCAGTGCTGCTGGATTTTGGCTGTGAGATACATGGAGGTATTGTGATATATGCCTGGAAGGATACCAGCGGAAAAGGAGCCAGAGTGCGGGTGCGTTTTGGGGAGTCAGCCCTGGAGGCTATGAGTGAGATCGGGGAAAATAATGCGACAAATGATCACGCTCTGCGCGATATGACTGTTCCGATTGGCAGCATGAGCATGACACCCATAGGGGAAACCGGTTTCCGGTTTGTGAGAATTGATCTTCTTGAACCATATCAGGAACTGGAACTGAAAACTATAAAAGGGGTTCTGATATTTAAAGATCTTAAATATAAAGGGAGCTTTCACTGCAGTGATGATCTGCTGAACCGAATCTGGGATACGGGAGCCTATACGGTACACCTGAATATCCAGAATTATATTTGGGATGGAATTAAACGGGATCGCCTTGTGTGGGCAGGGGATCTTCATCCGGAGATTATGGCGATAAAAACAGTATTCGGAAGAGAAGAGACGGTGGAAAAAAGCCTTGATTTTGTAAGAGATGAAGCACCACTTCCTGGATGGATGAACGATTTTCCCGCATATTCGATGTGGTGGGCTGTGATCCAGTATGACTGGTATATGTATACAGGAGATATGGAATACCTGAAAGAACAATATGTATACCTGAAAGGGTTGGAGCAGCAGATGTCGGAGGCAATCTCTGAAGAGGGAAAAGATATTACTCCTGAGACAAGATTTCTCGACTGGCCATCAAAACAGGATTCGGTAGTTGTGGATGCCGGTCTGCAGGCGCTTCACATTCTTGCCGCTTCCAGAATGGAATATCTGTTCGAACAGCTGGGAGACCAGAAGACGGCAGAAAAGTGCAGACGGGATATAGAAAAACTGAAGTCATATGCTACAGACTGCAAGCAGACAAAACAGGCAGTGGCGATGCAGGTGCTTGCAGGACTGCAGGACGCCGTTTCGGCAAATCAGGAGTTGCTAAGCCGTAATGGAGCTGAGGGAATGTCTACATTTATGGGTTATTATATACTTACGGCAAGGGCCATGGCGGGAGATTACCAGGGATGTCTTGAATGCATCCGTGAATATTGGGGAGGTATGCTGAGTATCGGGGCAACAACATTCTGGGAAGATTTTGACATAAGATGGCTGCACAATGCGCTTCCGCTGGATGCCTGGAAGAAGGAAGAAGGGAAGATCGACGTACACGGTACCTATGGAGGATACTGCTATACCGGATACCGTCACAGCTTGTGCCACGGCTGGTCTGCCGGAGTGGTGTCGTGGATGAGCGAACAGATTCTCGGAATACGAATTTTGGAACCGGGGTGCAGAAAAATAGAGATTACCCCTCATCTGGGAGACCTGGATTTCGCTGAAGGCGCCTATCCGACGCCTTATGGAGAAATATACGTATCTGCGCGTAAGCTGCCGGATGGAAGTGTTGAAAACAGAATCATGGCTCCGAAAGAAATAGAAATTGTAAAAATATAATAGAAATACAGAAAAATGTAACAGAACAGGAGGATTCAGAAAAGACTTAAGATAACACAGGAGGATACCCCATTCGATGCGGCGGAAATCTCTGTTCAGGAAGAAACAGCTCCCATTTTATCATGGGGAGTCGGTAAAGAAGGTAGTCTCGATGGATGGAATGTGAACGATGCGCAAGCTGTGTTTGAGGAAGACGGAAGCTGTCTTCTGAATATAACAGGGCCGGACACCTCTGTTTCCGAAGATAATCTTCAGATAGATACAACGGTCTACCGTACCATGGAACTGACCTACATAAATGATACGGACTGTACGGCAGGAGAGGCTTATTTTATCAATGACAGCCAGACAGTGGAAGGCTTTCAGCCTGGATGTACAGTTGCGTTTTCTGTTGAAAAGGCATTTTTACCATAGATTCCCTGCGTTTCCTGAAAACGACCGATACACAGGGGCAGCTGGCGGAAGAATGGGAATGGCGGACAGCACGGGATCTTGACGGATGGAGTCCTCTGAATACTTCCGTGTCAGTGGAGAATGGGCGTGTGATTATGGACCTGGATGGAAGCGCCGACCCGGGGCTTCAGAATGAAAGTGATCTTGAGATCAATGCAGATGAGTTCCGGACACTGGAAATTACATATAAGAATTCCGCAAACAGGTCGGACGCGCAGTTTTACTGGGGAGACGCGGACGGAAACTGGGTGGCTGCCGACGGCGTCCATGTTCAGGATTTTACGGCTGTAAATGACGGACAGTGGCATACTCTGCGCGTATCCTTGCAGGATAACCCGATGTGGAACGGAACGGTTACAAAACTCCGAATCGATCCGACCCAGGACGGCGGTACAGGAACGTTCGAGATCGACCGGCTTGCACTGCTGTATGATGGCGTTCCAGAGACTTCTGCGCGGTATGAAATGTCCAATGGATATTTCAGCATCAGCGGTGTGAAAGGCACGCTGGACGAGATTGCCTTTGACCCGACTGGCCAGGGAAATTACAGCGAAGACCTGATCAGCGGCTATTTATTTATGAAAATGGATGTCAATGATGTGCCATATGATGTTCTTTCCGAAGAGGCTGTGGGGACGATAAGTGGCAATACGCTGACAATTTCAGGAATTCGTTTCGGTGATCCTGAGATGATCGGAACGTGGAGTATTACCCTGGAGGGAAATAAAATGAGCAATACATTCAGCCTGGATCCGCAGGGAAATGGCGCAGTGCTGAAAAATGCAGGATTTTCTATGGATATTCTCTGGGAGAATAATACGGATGAAGTAGAAGGAGAACAGAATGCTCCGGGATCACTCAAAGTTCCGTTTGTTAAAATGGTATCAGCTTCTGACAGATACCACAGCGTGTACGCTTTTAAATATATGCCGGAACAGGAAGACGTCAGTACGCTGGGACTGGAAGGAGAGTGGATTGACTGGGAAGGAACAAATGGGTTCCCATTTAACCTGCGTTTTGAACCGGATACGGAATTTGTCAGTCCGGTATGCAGTATAGATAATCTATGCTACCTGTTCCGAAATCCGGATGCGGATGAGACAGAGCTGACCGGAGAGCAGATATTTGAAAGGACATTAGATATCACGGTATCTGAGTCGTCCGATATTACGCCGGAACATTTTGCGCGGTATGAGATGGGTGGGGATAACGGCGATACGTTTGCCGATGCTCTGAACGATATGATGTATGAATTCGGGTATGCGCGTGAGCCAGCGAGTACACAGCCGGACTGGTGGGAGTGGATCAGCCTGACCAGAGCGTGGAGAAATGATCATTATCTTCAGCCAGATCTTGATAAAGTAACCGGAGTTCAGCAGATTTCGGAAGAGACTTATGAAGAGGGCGACCCGGGGATTGGTTATATTTATACATGGAATTCGTTGAAAGGATGGCCGTTTCCGGAAAACCGTGATTCAAATCACTATCTGATGAGTACAGCGAACTATATTAACGCGGTTTATAATTATTATATGTACAACGGAAATAAGGACTTCCTCAATAATAATATTGATAAAATGAGGTTGGGTATGGAATATCTGCTGACGATGTATGATGAGGAATCCGATCTGTTTCTTATTAATCATCCGGATCACAACGGAGTGGCCGATCTGTCGGATAATACGGGAAGCAATACGGATCCCAGCAGAATGAGTGACAGTGTCGGAAGCAATTACTGGGACATTACTCCTTATGGCTATATGAGTGCCTATGATAATCTGTATTGCTATATGGCTCTGAACCGCATGGCGGAGATTGAAGAGCTGATGGAGCAGCAGGAGCGGGCGGAAGAGCTCAGGGGATATGCATCCGATCTGAAAGAAGGATACAATAAGGCTTTCTGGACCGGGAACCACTATATCCAGACGATTGACGCCGAGGGAAAAGAACACGATTATAGCTGTGTATATCTGAATCTTGAAGCTATTAATTATGGAATGGCGTCGGCGGAACAGGCTGAAAAAATGATGGAGTATATGGATACCACTGTAACAGATTCCGGCAGCGCGGATACATTTTCAAGGTATACGTTCGCGCCCCGCGTTACTATGAAAGATAATCAGTACTGGTATGTATATCTGTACGGGGAACCAGGGGCTTATGGAGACAAACAGCTTCAGAACGGCGGTGCCGATTTCTACACCATGTATTATGAGCTTATGAGCTGGATCAAGACGGGAAATACGGATCGGGCTTATGAGAGACTGCAGTCCCTTGTGAACGCGTTTAATGAAGATCAGCATCTTCAGGGAAATAATATCATGAATGACGGAAGTAAAAACCAGCACTTTGGCGAAGGAAGCGTTGGCATCTGGGGAGAATTTCCGGAAAGCGGACTGGTGCCAGTCGCGGTCAAAGATGGATTTATGGGAATCAGCGCGGATAAAGACGGGCTGAAGATCAGCCCTAATCTGCCTGGATCAATACAGGAAATCAGCCTGGATGGCATAGACTACTGGGGGCTTGGACTGAAGGTTACAGTTTCGGATACATTGGTAACAATTGAGGCACGGGAAAATACTGGTGATTATAACTGGGCTGTCAATGGGGAGCGTGTAACCGGAGATGAAAACGGGCTTTTTACAGCATCAGTCGATATAAATAAAGGAGATACGGTTACTTTATCCATAGCTTCAGAGGCAGGAAGTGATGACCAGAAACCAAATGATCAGCAGCAAGGTGATCAGAATCCGGACAGCCAGCAGCAAGGCGAACAGAATCCGGACGGTCAGCAGCAAGGTGATCAGAAACTTGATGATCAGCAGAACGGACAGGCGGGATCGGAAAATGACGGGGCCTCTGGTTCCGGCGGTACGGAAGCTTCTTCCACACAAAGTATACAGACCGGAGATGACACAAATGTTATGTTATGGATAGTGATAGCCATGGTGTCAATTCTGTGTGTATCAGGAGGTATCATGCTGATCTGGAAAAAACACAGATTCCGCAGATAGCAAAAAGACGGAAGCAGGCGGTGAAGACGATCCGCATGATTAATGGGGGCATTTATAAGAAATCCCATTCGTAAAATAAGGGGGTGTTTACCACACCCCCAGCACATGCTGCATTCCAAGGCTCACCAGCGTGATCCCCACCCAGCAGCAGAATCCTGTAAAGATCGGCTTTCCGCCGGTCTTTATTAATTTTACGATATTTGTGTTCAGTCCGATGGCGGCCATTGCCATGACGATGAGGAACTTGCTCAGTTCTTTCAGCGGAGCTGTGACATCGGCAGGCAGCTGGAACACAGTGGTGACGACAGAAGCCAGTACGAAGAACAGCACGAAGAAGGGGAAGCACTGTTTCAGACTGAACGTGGAGCCTTCTGTATTTTTTTCTTTTCTTCCTCTGTAGATGGCAAGGATCAGTGTGATCGGTATGATCGCAAGGGTTCTTGTCATTTTTACGATCGCGGCGGATTCCAGAGTATTGCTTCCGTGTATTCCGTCCCACGCTGTTGCGGCCGCGGTTACTGAGGATGTATCGTTGATGGCGGTTCCCGCGAACAGGCCGAATCCCTCGTTGCTTAAGCCCAGCATGGCTCCCAGTGTGGGGAAGATCAGCGCGGCAAGTACATTAAAGAGGAATATAACCGAGATAGACTGTGCCACTTCCTCGTCGGATGCCTTGATGACCGGTGCGGTGGCCGCGATGGCGCTTCCGCCGCAGATCGAGGATCCCACACCCACGAGGATTGCGTTGTTCGTGCGCAGCTTCAGCGCCTTATACAGGATGAACGCGATGATCAGCGAGGTGGAGATGGTGGAAATTATAATAGGAAGAGACTGTTTTCCCTTGGCGAGGATCTCCGTCAGATTCATACCGAATCCGAGAAATACGACCGCTGCCTGCAGGATCTTTTTTGATGTGTAGTTGATGCCCGGGGTAAAGGCGTCTTTTTTAGTAAGTATCAGTGTAAGGATCATTCCAATCAGAATGGCGAATACAGGCCCTCCGATGACAGGTACAGCCTGTCCGAGAAACCATGCCGGTACGGCGATAATCAGGCAGAGCAGCAGTCCGGCTCCGTTTTTCTTCATAAAGTTCATTGTTCATTCCTCCAGATTTGTCTTTTGAAGATGGAAATTTTTCTGAGTTTTACCATTTATTGGTTCCGAAATAAAAATATCATAAATTAAACATAAAATAAAATTATTAATCTTTATTTTATCATAATAATATGTTATAGTAAGTGACAGGGAGTAGTTGGTATAGATTTGGGCGGGTATTTTAAGGAATACTCCGCCCATATTTGATTGGAACTGTTATCTGAAAGTAAGGGGAGAGCATTATGCTTGATTTCAGGATGGAGACATTTCTTGCGGTCTGTCAGTGCATGAATTTCACAAGAGCATCAGAACAGCTGAATATTACCCAGCCGGCGGTTTCTCAGCATATTCGTTTTCTGGAGAAGCATTATAATACCAAGCTTTTCCGATACGAGGGAAAGAAACTGAAGCTGACCGGGGCCGGGGAGATTCTGCGCAGCGCGTCTCTGACCATGATGCACGATGAACTGTCCATGCTAAGTGAGATGCACAGGACTGAGGAGAATGAGGAAATCCGCTTCGGAGCTACCCGCACGGTAGGGGACGTGCTGATGGGAAAGATTCTCGAAGATTATCTGAGAAACTATCCGGATGCTCAGATCCATATGATCGTGGAAAACACGCAGGAGCTGTTGAAGCGTCTGGACGATGGCTCCATTGATTTTGCCCTTGTGGAAGGTTTCTTTAAGAAAAATGAGTATGATTATCAGAAGTATTCCGATGAAAACTATATCGGTGTCTGCGGACGGGACTATCAGTTTCATGAAAAACCGGAGACTGTTGAGAATCTTTTTCAGGAAAGACTGCTTCTGAGGGAAGAAGGATCCGGTACAAGAGAGGTGCTGGAACGGTGTCTGGACTCGCAGAATCTGAGCATTGATGATTTCCGTCAGACTATGGAAGTGGGGAGTCTGCAGACAATCCGGGAGTTGACAAAAGCCGGATGCGGTATTACATTTTTATATGAAGCCGCAGTAAAAGATGAACTGGAAGACGGCAGTCTTAAGAAGATTCCGCTGCAGGATTTTCATGTTTCGCATGAGTTTACGTTTATCTGGAGGCGGGGCAGCATCTATGCGGACAGATACAGGGAAATCTTTCGAAGATTCTCAAAAAATATACATTAAAGGAAGTGAAGATACGAAATGCTACAGGTTGAACATTTATCATATGACGTAGTAGAAGAGGGCAGGCAGTCAGAGATCTTATCTGATGTCAGCTTTACGGTAAATGACGGCGAGATGCTTGTCATCACCGGCCCGAACGGCGGCGGCAAGTCCACGCTGGCGAAACTTCTGATGGGCATTAACAAGGCCACGGGAGGAAAAATTATCTTAAACGGACAGGACATTACGGATTATTCCATCGATGAGCGCGCGAAAGCGGGAATCGGATTCGCGTTCCAGCAGCCGCCGCGTTTTAAGGGAATGACAGTCAGGAGACTTCTTTCCCTCGCAGCGGGAAAAACACTGGACGAGAAGACATGCTGCAACCTTTTGAGCAGTGTGGGTCTGTGTGCGATGGAGTATATCGACCGCGAGGCAGATGCCACATTATCAGGCGGAGAGATGAAGAGAATCGAGATCGCAACCGTTCTGGCAAAGCATCATGATCTCTGCATTTTTGACGAGCCTGAGGCAGGTATTGATCTCTGGAGCTTTTCCATGCTGATCAAACGTTTTGAGCAGATTCACAAGGAAAAGAAAGAGACACTGATCCTCATTTCCCATCAGGAGAGAATCATTCAGATGGCTGACAGGATCATGGTGATTTCAGATGGAAAGGTAGAGTCCATCGGGGACGCGAAAGATATCATGCCGACGCTGTTCGGACAGGAACTGGATTCCTGCGAGTGCAGAAGACAAAAGGGAGGTGAGCTCTATGGGGCAGAGTAAGGAACAGACACAGAAAGTAGAGCTTGATCAGGTGACGCAGGACGTGCTCAAAGTGATTGACTCCTACGGATTCAAACAGGAGGGCGCGTATAATCTGAGGCTGAACGGCATGGCGGTATGCCATGGAGACAGCCGACATATCAATATTATCAAAAAAGAAGACAAGCCGGGAATCGACATCCATATCAGCGGCGAGGCAAAGGATGAGCAGGTGCACATCCCGGTCGTAATGTCCCAGGAAGGCGTGGACATTGTATACAATGACTTCTATATTGAAGACGGCGCTGACGTAACCATTATCGCGGGATGCGGCATCCACGGGGAAGGCTGCTCCGAGACACGCCATGATGGTATCCATGCGTTCCATGTGGGGAAAAACTGTAATGTAAAATACGTTGAGAACCACTACGCGGAGGGAAACGGAACAGGCGCCAAGGTGCTCAATCCGGTAACAAAGATCTATGTGGGAGAGAACTCCGTATTCACTCTTGAGACGACACAGATCAAGGGCGTGGATTCCACGGAGAGAGAAAACTATATCGAGCTTGCTGAGAACGCGAAGCTCTTTGTAACAGAGAAACTCATGACAGATGGAAATCAGCATGCGGTTTCCAACATGGATGTTGAACTGAATGGTGAGAACAGTTCCGCGAGAATCGTTTCCCGTTCCGTGGGCAAGGGAAACTCCAAACAGGTATTCCATCCGAAGGCAATCGGAAATAATCTCTGCCATGCGCATGTGCAGTGTGATTCCATTATTATGGATCATGCGGAGATCAGTTCCATACCGGAGATTGACGCGAAACATGTGGATGCTCAGATCATCCACGAGGCGGCCATCGGAAGGATCAACGATGAGCAGCTCGTCAAGCTCCGCACGTTCGGAATGAACGAGGAGGAAGCAGAGGCGGTTATCATTGAGAGCTTCCTGAAATAATCGAAAGTATTGAGAATCATATAGAAAGGCTGCGGCACTGTGACGGAGAGTATCTGTCACAGATGACGCAGCCTTTTTATGTACATGAACTTTTTTATAGGGAGTATCCCAAAGTTTGTGTAAACCTCCAAACTGATGTAAGATAGACTTACCAGTTTGGAGGTTTGTTTTATGGCAAGAAAAAAGGATACCCCACAAAAAGCAGCTCTTCGGGAAATGATGAGCA
>CALWBC010000046.1 GCA_944375755.1 uncultured Mediterraneibacter sp.
GGACAAGACCAAGACCGCCATGGGGGCCAGGACACTGCGCAAATACGTCGAGCAGCCTCTGATCGACAAGGCGGAGATCCTGAAACGGCTTGACGCGGTGGAGGAACTGAAGACCCAGGCGATCTCCCGGGAGGAGATCCGGGAGTATCTGTCCCCGGTTTATGATCTTGAACGTCTGATTACAAAGATCTCCTATGGATCGGCAAACCCGAGGGATCTGACTGCTTTTCGAAGTTCTCTTGAGATGCTTCCGCCTATCCGGTACATTCTGGAGGATATGCAGTCCGAACTGCTCCGGAATATCCGGGAGGAACTGGATCCGCCGGAGGATCTGTGCACTCTTGTGAAGGACGCGATCCGGGAAGATCCTCCGCTGGCCATGAAAGAAGGAAACATTATCCGGGACGGCTATAACGAAGAGGTGGACAAGCTGCGCCGGGCGAAATCCGACGGAAAGGACTGGCTGGCAAAGCTGGAGAATGACGAGAGAGAAAAGACTGGAATTAAAAATCTGCGGATCAAGTACAACAAGGTGTTCGGCAACTATCTGGAGGTGACCAACTCATACAAGGACATGGTTCCGGATTATTATACCCGCAAACAGACGCTCGCCAACGCGGAGCGATACATTACGCCGGAACTAAAAGAGCTGGAAGACATGATTCTCGGGGCGGAGGACAAGCTGTACGCGCTGGAATATGAGATTTACAGCGAGGTGAGGAATACCATAGCCGCGGATGTCGAGAGAATCCAGAAAACAGCGAAAGCAGTCGCAGAGCTCGATGTGTTTGCCTCCCTTGCGCTTGTGGCGGAGAGAAACAACTATGTACGGCCGAAGATCAACGAAAAAGGCGTAATCGACATTAAGGAGGGAAGACATCCGGTTGTAGAGCGGATGATCCCAAATGACATGTTTATTGCGAATGATACATATCTGGATGACAAAAAACACCGGATTTCCATTATTACGGGACCGAATATGGCGGGAAAATCCACTTATATGAGACAGACCGCCCTGATTGCACTGATGGCTCAGATCGGCTCTTTTGTTCCGGCAAAGAGCGCCAATATCGGAATTTCCGACCGTATTTTTACGAGAGTGGGAGCATCTGATGACCTGGCTTCCGGTCAGAGTACCTTTATGGTGGAGATGACAGAGGTGGCAAACATTCTGAGAAACGCCACTTCAAAGAGTCTTCTGATTCTGGATGAGATCGGCAGAGGGACAAGTACGTTCGACGGCCTCTCCATCGCATGGGCTGTCGTGGAGTATATCAGTGACAGCCGGCTTCTCGGAGCAAAGACATTATTTGCGACCCATTACCATGAACTGACGGAACTGGAGGGCAAGATAGATAATGTCAACAACTACTGCATCGCCGTAAAGGAGAAGGGGGACGACATTGTCTTTCTTCGAAAGATCGTAAAGGGCGGCGCGGATAAGAGTTATGGAATCCAGGTCGCGAAACTGGCGGGAGTTCCGGACATTGTCATCAACCGCGCGAAGGAGATCGTGGAAGAATTAAGTGACGAGGACATTACGGCGCGTGTCAGCGAAATCGCCGTGAAAGAGCGAGTGTCCAGAAAGAAACCGAAGGCGAAGAGGTACGATGAGGTGGACATCGCCCAGATGTCTCTGTTCGATACGGTGAAGGACGATGATGTTCTGGAGGAGCTGAAGAATCTGGATGTCGGCAATATGACGCCGATCGATGCCCTTAATACGATATACCGCCTGCAGAACAAACTGAAAAACAGATGGTAAATGACAGATAAAAGAAAAGGAGAATGGTATGCCTCATATTCAGGTATTGGATCAGGTTACAATCGATAAGATCGCTGCCGGGGAAGTGATTGAACGCCCGGCCTCCATTGTCAAGGAACTGGTGGAGAACGCCATAGATGCCGGAGCTGATTCTGTGACGGTTGAGATCAGGGACGGGGGAATTTCTCTGATCCGGATTATGGATAACGGCTGCGGAATCCCGCATGAGGAAGTCCGAAGCGCTTTCCTGAGGCATTCTACCAGCAAGATCCGTTCGGTGGAAGATATCGCGCACATCAGTTCTCTCGGATTCCGGGGAGAGGCGCTCTCCAGTATAGCGGCAGTGACTAAGACGGAACTGATCACCAAGACTGAGGATGAAGAGCTGGGAACCCGTTATGTCATAGAAGGGGGAAAGGAAATCTCTCTGGAGGAGACAGGAGCGCCGAAAGGAACCACATTTCTTGTCCATCAGCTCTTCTACAATGTTCCCGCGAGACGCAAGTTCCTGAAAACACCGATGACAGAAGCGGCCCATGTGCAGGATCTGCTTATGCATCTGGCGCTCTCTCATCCGGAAGTGGCGATCCGGTTTATCAATAACGGCCAGGAGAAGCTGCGGACTTCCGGAAACGGGAAGCTGAAGGATGTAATCTACAATGTATACGGAAGAGATGTTGCGGCAAACCTTCTGGATATTGACTATGAGAAGGGGGCGCTGAGGATTACCGGATATCTTGGAAAGCCGGTGATCACGAGAGGAAACCGCAACTTTGAAAATTTCTTTGTCAACGGACGGTATGTGAAAAGTCCCATGATTTCCAAGTCGCTGGAGGACGCCTACCGGGATTTTACCATGCAGCACAAATTTCCGTTTGCCGTACTCCACTTTCATGTGAATGGAGAGGATATCGATATCAATGTTCATCCGACAAAGATGGAACTGCGGTTCCAGAAACAGCAGGAAGTGTATAATACGGTGTTTGAGGGTGTGCACAGAAGACTGCTGGAGCCTGAGCTGATTCAGACAGCCGAGGTTCCGGACCCCGTGTCAGAGGAGAAAACGGAGAAAAAGGAAAGTCCGTTTCTTTTAAAGCCCAGGGGGCAGAGCATACCGGATCGCGCCTCGCGTGCTCCGGAGCCGTCTTCCCCGGCAGAGGAAAACCGCGGGAATCCGCAGCGGTCCGGCGCCGGGGCGGCTGCAGACGCTTCCCCGGCAGCTCAGACAGAGGAAGTGCGGGACGAAGATTATTTTATCCGGAAGATGCGGGAGAGAGTGATGGCCTATCACCAGCGCAGCTCCAGTGCGGAGGTCAGCAGCCGAAGCGGGATCTACCGGCAGGAAGAACAGGCGGACAGGATTCACGAGGCGGCCGTATACAACGCGCCCGTTCTGGATGTACCGGCCGGAGAAATGACTGCTGCCGGCGGGGAGCAGGGCGAAGGAAAGGCACAGGCTGAGCAGACGATGCCGGACAGTCAAACGGCGCAGGCTGAGCAGACAGTG
>CALWBC010000047.1 GCA_944375755.1 uncultured Mediterraneibacter sp.
ATTCCAAGGGCAGCCTGATAGGAACGGGAAAGGACACGCCTGAGGTCTGCTTTTGAAAAAATCAGAATCAGAAGGCAGACGACCGCAACAGCGCATGCGCCCAGACGGATATCAAGTCCGCCGATAAAAAGATCCCTCACTTCCTCCATATGGAATCGATCCTGCTCATTAAAGAAATCCTGTTCCTTTCCTTCCACTGTTGTCATTACGGACAGTGTATCACCGTTTCCCCGAAGATAGGACATCATTTCATGGGTGACATACATCACATCATCCATGGTCATGTCTAGATCCGAAAGGACATCGTACTTTTCATACTCTTTCTGATAAACTCCGAAATCCGCGTACATTGCGATTTCAAAACTGGAAATCAGCGCCGCCGCGATCACTGCAAAAGCAAGTATCATTCCGGCCGCCCAGTGTAACTTTTTCATGAATATCAGTCCTTTCATTACCTGTATTGTATTTTTCTTTTACATATCTTATAATACCATTAACATTTATTAGGAGGTCTTATAATGATTGATATCAACTACGAGCTCTACAAAGTGTTCTATCACGTCGCCTCTACCCTGAACTTTTCCGAGGCTTCCAAACAGCTTTTTATCTCTCAGTCCGCGGTCAGCCAGTCAATCAAGACACTGGAACGCAAGCTGGATCAGACACTTTTTATCCGAAGCACAAAGAAAGTCCAGCTGACACCGGAAGGCGAAATTCTCATGCGGCACATAGAGCCCGCCATGAACCTGATACAGAAGGGAGAAGCTCAGCTTCTGGATGCCGCCTCCACAGGCGGACAGATCCGTATCGGGGCCAGCGATACCATATGCCGCTACTTTCTGATCCCATATCTGGAACGATTTCACAAAGCCTTTCCGGGAGCACATATCAAGGTCGTAAACCAGACTTCCATGAAGTGCGCGGAACTGCTCAGCAACGGACAGGTTGACATTATTGTCGTCAACTATCCGAACAAACATATTGCTGCAACCGCCTCCGTCATGAGAATAAAAAAATTCAGGGATGTTTTTATCGCCGGGAATACCTTTCAGGATCTGAAGGATAAAACGCTGTCTTTCTCACAGCTGCCCCGCTATCCGATCCTGATGCTGGACAAGAACAGCACCACGAATGAATTTCTCCACGAGCTGTTCCAGCAGCATCAGCTGGACCTTGTACCGGAAATCGAACTTACAAGCAATGATCTGCTCGTTGATCTTGCCCGGATCGGACTGGGAATCGCATTCGTACCGGACTACTGTGTCGCCGGACTTCAGGATGGCGAAAATGACGGCAGCGGTCTGTTCCGGCTGAAGATACAGGAAGAACTTCCTGAGCGCGAGCTCGCCATCGCGTATAACGAGCCCCGTACTCTTTCCCGGGCAGCGGGCGAATTTCTAAGCTACTTCCAGAATTCATCCATATAGTTTTTCAGTGTGTCTGCCGTGCAGCTTCTGCAGCTCTGCCATTCCCTCGGAAAGATATCCCTGTACTGGCGTCTGGAAAACCGTTCGTCAAGAAGAAGGATCATCCCCCGGTCCTTCTCCGTGCGGATCACTCTGCCGGCAGACTGAAGCACTTTATTCATGCCGGGATAGAGATAGGCATACTCAAAGCCTTTTTTATCCCGGGCGTCAAAATAGTTCTTTATGATTTCCCTTTCATTGCACACCTGAGGCAGTCCGGTACCGACAATCACAGCTCCGATCAGCCGGTCCTCCGTCAGATCTATGCCTTCCGAAAAAATACCTCCCATGACACAGAATCCCACAAAACTGGTTTTTCTTTCCTGTTCAAACTGCCCGAGGAACTCTTCCCTCTGGCTTTCACTCATGTTCTGCGTCTGAACAGCGGATTCAATCCCCTGATCCTCCTCCCGGAAAAGATCATAGACATCTTCCATCATCCGGTAAGACGGAAAAAATACCATGTAGTTACCGGTTCTGCTCCTGGCAGCCTCTGTAATATATCTCGCAATCCGGCGGTACATCTCTTCTCCCCGCATGGTATACCGGGTGCTTACGTCAATCCCCTGAAGAAGCAGTCTGTTCTCATCCGGGAACGAGGTTTCCGCGTATATCGCATAATCATCTTTCTCGACCGAGAGGAGCTTTTTATAATAATTGATCGGAAGCAGAGTGGCTGAAAAGAATACAGTTCCAACACCGTATTCCAGGTATCTCTGAAGATTCTCCGCCGGATTGACACAGAAAAGCTTCACCTTAAAGCGTCCGCTTTCCTCCAGCTCACTGTAAATCACATAATTTTCATCCATGATATCATGAATATCGACGAACGAGCGCACCTGAAAGTACAGATTCAGCACCTTCTCTCTGAGCTCCTCTTCCGTCTGTTCCTCCAGGAAGTTTTCCATTGCGGTCAGAAGGTTCATCATTTTCAGCGCAATATGCGAGACGCTCTCCAGTATTCTGTAGTTTTCACACTCCCGCTTCAGCGCGAGAAACATCCGGTTTCCTTCATCCAGTTTTCGGGCAAGTCTGGAATCCGTGGATTTTACTGCTTTTTTAAGCTCCAGAAAATCCTCCTTGTACAGTGCCGCGCTGTACATCTCTCTGCCGCGTTCCACCAGATTGTGCGCCTCGTCGATCAGAAAAATATACTCTCCACCGGCGCCCTCCGAAAAAAATCGTTTCAGGTGTGCAGTCGGATCAAACACATAGTTATAATCACAAATCACCGCATCCACCCAGGTTGCCGTGTCCAGCGACAGTTCAAACGGACACACCTGAAATCTCTGTGCCTGCTGCTCAATCTCCCTGCGTCCGATCTCATCGCTATGGGTAATCAGGTCAAACACCGCGTCATTCACCCGGTCAAAATGCCCGTCCGCATAAGGACAGGCATCGGGATTGCAGATGGTTTCCTCACAGAGACAGATCTTTTCCTTTGCGGTCAGTGTTACTGTCTTCATTCGCAGTCCCTGTTCCCGCATCGTCCGGTACGCCTGTTCCGCTACCGTGCGGGTAATTGTTTTCGCTGTCAGGTAGAAAATCTTCTCCGCCAGTCCCTCTCCCACCGCCTTGACAGCAGGAAACACTGTTGATATGGTCTTGCCGACGCCTGTGGGTGCCTGTATGAACAGTTTCTTCTTCCTCTGTATCGTCCGGTAAACCGCGACGGCAACATCTCGCTGTCCCTTTCGGTACGGAAAAGGAAATTCAATTTCTGATATGGAGGCATTCCGTTTCTTCTCCCATTCAATCTGAAAACCGGCCCACTTTTCATAACGTCTGACAAGATCCTCAAACCACTCCTCGAGCTCTGACAGAGAATAAGTGTTCAGAAATCTCCGGATCTCTTCGGTATCCAGATTACAGTATGTCATCTGGACACCGATTTCCCTGATCTGATGCTGAACCGCGTAAATATACGCGTAACACTTTGCCTGGGCGAGGTGCACATTCACGGGCTGCTCAATAAAAGCAAGATCACGGAGGACGCCTTTGATCTCATCCACAATCACTTCCTTCTCCCCGGAAGTGCCTTCTTTTAAAATAATTCCGTCCGCTCTCCCCTCAATCTGAAGCCGGAACCCGCTGCACGGAACCTGAATCTTCAGCGCCACTTCCGCCTGGTACTCCGGCCCCATTCTCCGCTGGATCTTCCGGTGGATTCTTCCGCCCATCAGCATGGTATCCTTATCCGTGCCGGATGATTTTCTGTTGTCAATGCTTCCTTCTCTCAATATAAATTCCACCAGATTTCTCACGGAAATCCGGATAATCTTTGTTTCCTCTTTCAACTGTATAATTCTGCCTTTTCATTGAAAATAAGCCTGTATTTCACCGGATTCCGCTTCTGGCAGGATCAGTTCTCTTTCCTCCGGTAACCCGATGATGTTTCTATCATAATCTTATTTTCACCTCAAGACAACTGTTTTTGTCTCAGCTGACCGTATTTTCCGGTTTCACCTTTCTTCCGCCGCGCCGGGACTCTCCTGAAATTCCGTCATATACGGGCGAAATCTGAGAGGCAGGTGATTTCTCTGGCATTCCGGATTTTCCCTTTCTCTGATAGAGACAGAATGAAAAAATCCCTTCCACAAACCTGCGTACTTCTTCTCTTCATCCGATATTCTGCACACCTGTTCCCGGTCCGGATTCCCTCCCCAGACAAGAACCCACTGTTCCTGTTTCTTATGAACAAGAAACACTTCATGTGTCTTATCGTAAATCATCCAGTTTTCCAGCGGAAACCGGTCTGCGAAATGATCTCCGATACAGGTAAGTACCTGGGATCTGGGCGCGATCTCGGAAAAAAGCACTCCGTTTTCCAGTTCCCGAAAACGGATCACTTCCTCATACATATGCGCTTCATTTGAGACCTGTCTGCTCATGGCAAACACCTGAGCCACATCCGGATTGCCGAGATGTTCCATAATCTTTCTGCTGTCCCTTATTTTCCTCGCTTCCTGCATGGTTCTGAAAACGGCGGTTCCCTTCCTGTTCTCACCGGACAGAAGGGCCAGATAAATATCCCAGCAGGCATTGTATCCCAGATAGCGCTTAATCATCCGCTCCAACCGCATGGCTTTCTTCGAATCCTCCGCCACTGTCTTGTATTCACAGAAGAGCTGCCGCTGCACCGCGCGTTCAATCTCAATTTCCGCCTCCGAATCCCTGTTTTCCTTCCATGCATCGTGAAGGGCCGAATACAGTCCCGTTATTGTATCTCTGCATACATAAACCTGTCTCATACCGCGTCACCTCCAGCCAGATTCATATCATCAAAAAGAGACAGCTGCCGAAATGTCATATCCCTCACCGAATCCGGGAGACGTTCTTTTGTATTCAGCAGGTTCCTCATTATATAATCTTCCTCCATCCGCACGGGATACATCATCCTGCCGCCGCAGGTAATAAAATACAGTGCTCTT
>CALWBC010000048.1 GCA_944375755.1 uncultured Mediterraneibacter sp.
CACAGATTAATCCACATTTTCTGTATAACAGTTTTTTCGTTCTGAGCAGAAGAGTAAAACGGCATGACTACGAAAATGCGGAGCAGCTTGCCAGATATCTGGGAAATTATTTTCAATATCTGACACGGAACGAATCCGACTATGTCACGCTTCGCCAGGAATTTGACCATGCTAAAAGTTATGCGGCAATTCAGGGTATGCGTTTTGTAAGCCGCCTTACAGTTGATTTCGGCGAATTACCTGAGAACTGTGAAAGGATTCAGGTACCAAGACTGATTCTTCAGCCGCTTCTGGAAAATGTTTTTGAACATGGCTTGAAAAATAAGGTCAAAGAAGGGATACTGCGGGTATCTGTAGAATCTTCCGAAGGTAGTTTGAGGATTCATGTCGAGGATAACGGGGAAGAGACAACAGACAGCGAATTGATGGAACTGCAAGAGTATCTTAAGGCTGAAGACGGTGGAGAAATTACCGGAATCCGGAATATACACCGCAGACTTCAGATTTATTTTAATGGTAAAGGAGGACTTCGTATCAGCCGAAGTCGGCTTGGCGGTGTCAGGATTACACTTTGGATTAATCTTGGGAAAACGGAGAAATAGACGTAAGAAACAGAAGAGCTATCTGAAATAGGAGGATAAAGAAATGTATCAGAATCTGCTGATCGTAGATGATGAAATTGAGATATTGTCCTGGCTGGAAGAAATGTTTAGATATGAATTTGACAGAGAAATAGGAGTATATACGGCGAATTCGGCAATAGAAGCTCTGGATCTCCTGAAGAACATAAAGTTTGATGTCGTATTGACGGATATACGGATGCCCGGAATGGATGGTATTACCCTGTTTCAGAAAATAAAAGAAAACTGGCCAAGATGTAAAACGGTCTTTCTGACCGGATTTGGAAATTTTGACGAAATGTATCAGCTTCTTCAGAACAGAGATGTCCGATATATTTTGAAGAGTGAAGATGACGATGTGATACAAGATACAGTTCGGAAGGCTCTTGATGAGGTAATAGAAGATCTGAAAAAGGCAGAGAGAAAGGAAGAACGTTTCCGAGACGAACAGGAAAACTATTATATCCGTGAGCTTGAGGCAAAGCAGATGCTGGAAGGAAAGATGACAGAGGAAGAAATCCTCCGCTGGCGGGAGAAATATGAAGTCTCTTGGGATCCGAAAGAACCGTTTCTGATGTTTTTGATTCGTATTGATTCAGAAGAAAATTTGGAGAAGTATGTATCGGGGCGGATATTGGAAAATATTCTTCGAAATAATTTTCCTGTAAAATTAAGATTTTATCTGCATGAACTTGAATATGGCAAATTTTTCCTTTTCTGTCAGAGCAGGAAAGAAGCTCCGGAGTGGGAAGAAATAAACACGATTGTTCAGGGGGGTTTAGAATACTCCCAGGAGCTTTTCAGAAATTCTTATGGAACAACGTTTTCTGTGATTATGAAAAGCGCTCCGGATACACTTGGAACGGTTAATTTTTCCGGAAACCGGTTGAGACAGATAATGATAGGATATCTGGGAAATGAAACTGAAGTGATCTTTCAGGAGGAATCTCTGGAGGTGGAGGGAAAGGAGGAAGAAACATCAGAGACTCTGGGGAAAATTCCCGTACTCAGATCATATCTGGAGCTTCGTAAAAGAAAAGAGTATTTTGATCTTTTATCGATCTGTACAAAAAATATGGGAGAAAAAAGCAGACATGATACGTATGCACTGGAAATATATTATAGCATTGCTGTCATGCTTCTGCAGTTTATAAATGAGGATCATATATATGAACAGCTCGCATTCCGCGTCGCACTTTTTAAATTAACGCGCGGAGATATTCATGAAAACTGGATGGAGGCAGTACAATATCTTTTTGAAGTGTCGGATGCAGTGTTTCAGCAGCTTGGAGACAATGAGAACGCATTGACAGACAGAGCTCTGACCAGGGTGGTCAGGTATATAGATGAACATATTTCAGACGTGTTATCATTGACGACTCTGGCATATGTGGGAGGTTTTAACTCCAGTTATCTTTCACGTCTGTTCAAACAGGTATATGGAACTACGGTAACGGATTTTATTCTTGAAAAAAGGATGAAACTGGCAGAAAAGCTTTTGTCGGAGGGAACAGATAAGATTCAGGATATTTCAGTTAAAGTGGGATATACATCCCCGAATTCGTTCTCCCGTGCTTTTCGCAGCTATACAGGTGTCTCTCCCGCAGAATACAGAGAAGCCTGGAGAAAGACAGAATAGGAAAAGAGAATTTCAGGAGAAAATGATATGAAAAATAAAAGAGTAATGAGCAAAAATACACTGTATCCCAAGAACAGAGCGGAGCAGCTTGATAAAGAACTGTTTCAAAATCCGTCGCCAGAATACAGAGGAATTCCGTTTTGGTCCTGGAACTGCAGAATAACCAGAGAACGGATTGATCGTCAGCTTGATTGTTTTAAGGAAATGGGATTCGGAGGAGTTGACATTCATCCAAGAACAGGTCTGGATACAGAATATCTTGGCGAAGAATATATGGAACTGATCCGATATGCGGTAGAAAAATGCAAAGAAAAAGGTCTGTTCTGTTGGTTGTATGATGAAGACAGATTCCCTTCGGGTAATGCAGGCGGGAAGGTGACGAGGAACCAGAGATTTCGTGGAAGATATCTTCTGCTAACGGAAAAGAGAGAATTTCTTCCGTTATTCTGTCCGGATCGTGAAACATTTGAACGTGAAATAGACGCTGGCGGTAAACCAGCAGGCTATTTTGCGGCAGCTTATGAGATAACTTTGCATGAGGGACGGCTGGAGAACTATCGTCGGCTGTATACGAAAGAAGAGATCGGCGACGCATTAGAAAGGGGGAAACGGGTTCGGTTCGGATATGTAAAACTCATGGAAGAAGAAAACTGGTTTGAGGATCAGTCCTATGTAGATACCATGAATCCCGAAGCAATCAGGGAATTTATCAGAATCACTCATGAGTCATATGCGAAAACAGTGGGAGAGGAATTCGGAACAATAATTCCGGCAATCTTTACAGACGAACCGAGGATGGGGAAACATGCTTTGCTGTCCTGGTCAGAATCGGATGAAGATGTTACTATGCCTTATACAGAATATATGGCAGAACAGATGAAAAAAAAATTTGGTCTGGATCCGCTTGATATAGTGCCTGAATATATCTGGGAGCCTGTTGATGAAAATAATTATGTTTATCGCTATTATTATAGAGAATGTGCAACAGAATGTTTTACGGAAGCGTTTATGGATCAGATTTCAGACTGGTGTGGACGGCACGGGATTGCTATGACAGGACATGTTCTCAGTGAGGATTCTTTATATTCCCAGACATTTGCCCTGGGTGAATGCATGAGATGTTACAGAAAAATGGACATTCCAGGTATTGATATTCTGGTGGATGCGAGAGAATTTGCTACGGTTAAGCAGGCTGTGAGTGTAGCACATCAGAATGGAAGAGAAGCAGTGGCAAGCGAGCTTTACGGAGTGACGCAATGGGACTGCAGCTTTAAAACGTACAAGCTGCAGGGAGACTGGCAGGCAGCACTTGGAATTACGGTGAGAATCCCGCATTTGTCACATATGTCTCTGAAAGGGGAGGCAAAAAGAGACTGGCCCGCATCTATTTTCTACCAATCACCGTGGTATAAGGAATTTTCTGCAGTTGAGGACCATTTTGCGAGGTTGAATACTGCGCTTACAAGAGGAAGAGCAGTAGTAAACATCGGAGTGATACATCCCGTAGAATCAATGTGGAGATATTTTGGACCAAATGATCTTACGGCGGGGATAAGGGAAGAGATTGACCGCGATTTTAGTGAGATGATCCGATGGATGTTATATGGGAATCTTGATTTCGACTTTATTTCAGAGGCTTTGCTTCCACAGCAGTATCGTCAGACTAATGAGACGGGAATACTTCAAGTCGGTGATATGAAATACTCGGCAGTGTTAGTCCCAGGTCTTAAGAGCATGCGAAGTACCACAAGAAACATTTTGGAAAAATTTGCGGAACGTGGCGGTAAAATTATCTTTATGGGGGAGATCCCTTGGATTGAGGACGGGAAATGTTCCGAAGATATTCGTATGTTGGCAGAAAAATGCCAGATCATTCCGAAAAGTAGGGAGGCTTTGTATAAAGCGCTGGAAGAGGAACGAATAATAGAAATCATGCGGGATGACGGATGCAGGGCAGATACGCTTTTTTATCAAATGAGGGAAGACGGAGAGGTGAAATGGCTTTTTATCAGTCATGTCATGCCGCAGAAGAAGCATTTGTCATCGCCGGAAAATTACATGATTATAATCCGGGGAGAGTGGGATATCGAATTATATCAGACGCTTACCGGAGATATACAGGAGCTTCCAGTTGAAAAAAAAGATGGAAACACGATATATCGTTGGGAGGCATATGCAGAAGACAGTCTTTTGCTTAGACTTAGAAAAAGTATAAATTTTGAATACAGACAGGATTGTGAAATGCGTGCCGGAAAAAAAGAGACAGGTGAAGAGTGTGTAAGTTTTGTGAAACCGAATGCTTTTTATAGGCATGAATATAATGCACTGTTGATTGATCATGCAAAAGTTCAGCTGGATGAAGGAAAAATCAGTAGGGAAGAAGAACTGTTGCGTGTGGATAACAGGATTCGGAGGAAACTGGGATTCGTTCTTCGAAGAGAACGCATGAATGAACCTTGGTTTCTGCAGGAGAAAGAACATCACAAAGTACGCATTTATTTTGAGGTATTGTCAGAAATAGATACAGAAGCGTACCTTGCATTAGAAGATCTGGAAAAATGTCGGATTACGGTGAATGGGCAGGAAGCTGATCGGACGTCTGTCGGTTTTTATGTTGACAGGGATATTCCATATATAAAGATCCCTGCTCTGACAGCCGGTATTAATCGTGTGACAGTAGAGTGTGACTATGACCAGAAGTCAGGATTGGAATATATGTATATTCTGGGAAACTTTGATGTAGAGTTGAGAGGAATCAAGAGCAGGATCAAAAAAGCAGGAAAGGAAATCACTGTGGGGGATATTACTGGACAGGGGATGCCGTTCTATACGGGAAATCTGGACTACATATTCGAAATTGAAACAGATGGAAAGTCCGAGTATGCCGTACATATTCCGCATTTTGCAGCCCCGGTTCTCGGAATTTATGTAGATGGAGAAAAAAAGGGAATCATTGCATATGCTCCACACAGACAGAAATTGGGGATACTGCCGGAAGGAAAACACGAACTTGTGATACGGATGTATGGAAACAGACACAATGGATTCGGAACTTTACATAATGCGGATGATGATTATGTATGGTATGGGCCGGATTCATACAGAACTCAGGGAGATGACTGGACAGAATGTTATCGGCTAAGGCCGGCTGGTCTGATGTCGGAGATAGAAGTGGAAAAGAGTAATCAGATGTGCGGGATGTAAAAACATGTATATGGAAACGCAATGCACCGAAAGATATAATAAAACTATCAAAACAAGCAACACATGAGGAGGTAAAAGGAGTGAAAAAAAGAATAGTTTCAGTACTGTTGACAGCAGCTATGGCAGTATCGGTGGTTGCGTGCGGCAGCAGTGAAGATGAACAAAAGCAGAATGCGGCAGCAGAGGCAGGAGGAGAGGATAACCTTTATGGGTATGATAATCCGGTCAATATAAAGATTGGAATCAGTTATCCGTCCAATACAGATTTTCAGTGGTACGGTGACGAAACAGTGACCGATAATGCGTGGATGGATCTGTATAAAGAGAACAATATTGTACCTGAAATTTTATATGAGGTGGACCAGTCTCAGGCAGAAACAAAGCTTTCTACAGCAATCATGTCAGGAGAATATCCGGATGTTTTCAGCGTTCAGGGGGCGGACTACAAGAATTATGTAGAGTCAGGAGATGTTGCTGATATCACAGATGCATTTGAAAAATACGCAAGCGACGAATTGAAGGAGTACATGCAGGCGGATAATGGAATGGCAATGGATGCTTTGTACATGGACGGAAAGCTTTATGGACTTCCTCAGATCACAGACCCTTATCTGAACTGCAATATGATGTTTATCAGACAGGACTGGCTGGACAATCTTGGGTTGGATATTCCTACAACAATGGAAGAACTTAAGGAAGTTGCACACGCATTTACATACAATGATCCGGACGGAAACGGAAAGAATGATACATATGGGCTTGCTCTGGATGGCGTAAATGTCATCAATGCGTCTATCGGAACTGCAGATCCGATCTTTAACGCCTTTGGATGCTATCTCGGACAGGATGGTAT
>CALWBC010000049.1 GCA_944375755.1 uncultured Mediterraneibacter sp.
AACTCCAAATCCATACTGTTTCATCTCTGTATTTCTCCTTTGCCGAAGATTTCTCTTCTCTTATTCACAAGGCTGAAGCACGTCCCAGTGCTCTGCCAGCATTCCGTCCTCCAGGCGGTAGATGTCAACGACACGGCACTTTGTCTCACCGTCCGCTCCGATATTTTTCAGATATACCGCCACCATATCATTCTCCGCAATCAGCATCTGTATATCCAGCCTGAACTCCGGATGCGCCTCGAACTTCTCGGCGAAAGCCGATTTCAGAGCCTCTCGTCCCTGATCCACCCCCGGATTGTGCTGGATATAGTCTTCCTTCACGTAGCGGTCCGCCGACTCTACGATATGAGCGTTAAAGAAATCCCGGTAAAACTGCCGGATCACTTCTTTGTTTTTCTCTTCCATGACTTCTCCTCCCTCATTGTCCCGGACTTAACGGATGATTTTGTAATAATCCGGTTTTCTCTCGATAGGTCCCGGGAATCCGTTTTTCGGATATCCCAGAATACAGGAACCAACCCCGATATATTCTCCTTCATATCCGGCTTCTTTCAAAAGCTCTTTGCCGAGATCTGTCTCAAATGTCTCCCGGATCCGGTTGATCCATCTGGAGCCCAGTCCCAGCGCATATGCAGCGTTGAGCATGTTTCCAAGGCAGAGGCTTCCGTCCTCCACCGGATTGCCGACATCCTTCTGCGCAAGCACGAGAATAATCGTCGGCGCACCGTAAAATACATCAAATCCTTCAGGGGCTCCGGCGATCTCAGCGTTCAGTCTGCAGAGTCTGCTGATCCACTCCGGATTCTGAACCGCAATAAAGATGGGGGACTGCCTGTTTCCGCCCGAAGGCGCATTCATTCCCGCCTCAAGGACAGTGATCAGTTCCTCGTCCGTGATCTGTTCTTTCTTAAATTCTTTTACGCTTCTCCTGTTTTTCAGGTCCTGTATCGTCTCTTTCACCGTGTGTTACCTCTTTTCACATATCAATTCTTTAACATATCCCTGTTTTCCAAAAGGGGACGGGAAGTATTCGGCTCCCCGCCCCTGCTGCTGTTTATGTTATCCTGTTGTCTTTCGGGGATGGATTAATCCTCATCCTCCACATACTCCGCAGCGCTCATACCTGCGATACGTCCTGTATTTACCGCGAATCCCATTGAGTTTCCGGGAAGCAGGAACATATAACTGTCATCGTAGATGTTACATGCATCCGCGCCTGCGGCATAAAGTCCCGGCACCGGCTCAAAGTCTTTGTCGCATGCTTCACAGTTCTCATTGATACGGATACCGCCGACTGTTCCGTATCCGCCCGGACGGATCCGAGCCGCGTAGTACGGAGCCTTGATCAGAGGTCTCATGTATCTTCTGTCTTTGAAGAATTCCTCATCCACGCTGTCACAGTAATCGTTGTACTCATCGACTGTATCTACGAGATTTTCCTCGTTGATTCCGGTCATCTCAGCCAGTTCCTCAATCGTATCCGCGATGAAAAGACCTTCATTTCCGTTCTCTTTAGCCATCTTGACCGCTTCCGGGAAATCAGATACATCCGGGTCCGGACGAACCAGGCAGACATTGTCAACGCCGTTCTTCACATAGTATCTTACGATGGAAGAGTCCACGATGCTGAAGCATGTTCTCTTCTTCTGGTGGGATGCAACATTAGAAAGGAAGGTTGTATTCTGCATCTCCTCCTCATTCATGATACGTTTTCCATCGTAGTTTACCAGCAGGTTCGGCTGTCCCATGATGTTTGCCACGCTGCCCGGCAGGTCATCGATGCCCTCGATTACGGCTGCCTGCTCGATACGAACCGGAAGGTGGTCAGCTCCTGCCTCCCATGCCATGCGCAGACCGTCGCCCATGATACCCGGGATCGCGAAGTTGAACATGTCAACGCCGTGATCGTATCCGGTCTCTTTCTTGATGAAGTCTTTGTTGCATCCTGCGCCGCCTGTGCAGATGATGGCTGCCTTACAGTTTACTTTCACTTCATTTCCGTCTTTGTCTGTAGCAAGAACACCCGCTACTTTTCCGTCTTCCATGATGATCTTCTTCGCCGGTGTCTCAAGCAGAACCTGAACGCCCAGCTCCTGAGCTCTCGCATACAAAGCCTTGTTCATGAATGACGCCGCACGGGGTCCGATGCCCTGGTCTGTCTTTACGATATGCCATGTAGCCTCTGACTTCGGGAAGTAACGGAACGCTCCCTCGAACTCAACTCCCATGTCCTCCAGCCACTCGATGGTCTCTGCGGACTGCTCGAAATAACGTTTTACAAGACGCGCGTCTACATTGTAATGTGTATATTCCATGAACATCTTGAACGCTTTCTCAACAGTGATATCAACCATCTGCTGTCTCTGATATTTTGTACCGATTCCGAGCGGGCCCATACCCATATTGGCAGCTCCGCCTACTGTTGCGGCTTTCTCAAGTACGATGACCTCGGCGCCGTCCTCAGCAGCCTGTACCGCTGCGGAAAGTCCGGACGGACCGCCTGCGATTACCGCGATCTGTGTTGTATACTCAGTCATAATTCCTACCTCATTCTATCTGGTTAAACAGATTTTATTTTTCA
>CALWBC010000050.1 GCA_944375755.1 uncultured Mediterraneibacter sp.
ATCCCATAACGTCAAGTTAGTAAGACCCCTTGAAGACGACGAGGTAGATAGGGCAGAGGTGGAAGTGTGGTAACACATGGAGCTGACTGTTACTAATAGGTCGAGGGCATAACCAAAGCGGAATAGGTAAGAAGATGGATGAATTGATTCTTTGTATGTAGTTTTGAAGGTACATATTTATATGGACAGGAATGAGAGGAAACACCTGAAGGAGTAATCTTTCAGGTGTTTTGCTAATCTTTTTTATTGACTTACACTGCGAGCTTTTCTACAATTATAGTTACTGATAATTTTGGAAATAAGATTGTGGCTATATGTAATTCAGGGAGAAGAGAGTATTGGATTATTGATCCTGATATGGAGCGGGTGCTCGTATATGACTTTGAGGCAGATGCAGCACCTGTAATATACAATATAAGTGATGAAATTCCGATTCGGATTTATAATAGCGAATTGAAAATTCGTTTTTTGGAAAATGTATAATTAACGTAATAATTGCCGATCCCCAAAAGTCAGCCTTAAAATCTGACGATTGGAGGTCGGTTTTATTTTATCGGTTATATCACATTTCAAAATAAAATATTGCTGTTTCTATTTTTGTAGAATATGTGAATTGACAATTCTACATAAGTAGAATATGATAATTCTACAAAGATAGAAGAATCGATAATCATGTATGGCGTAATTATGCATCTGCGGTGTTGCTGCCCGCTGTAACTCCGCGGCAGAAAGGAGGAGATTATGAAGGAAATAAAACGACTTCCGGAGAGCGAACTTGAGATTATGCAGATTATCTGGAAGGAAACTGCCCCTGTATCCAGGAAGACTATTGAAGAGGCGCTTGAGAAGAGCCATCCCCTGGCTCCGACTACAATCCTGACGCTTCTGACACGGCTTTGTGACAGGGGATTTCTCTCTCTGCAGAAGGACGGAAGAACGAACCTGTATATACCATTGATTTCAGAACGGGAATACCTTGCCTCTGAGAGCAGATCATTTCTGGACCGGCTGTTTGGCGGATCCGTGGCAGGTTTCGCGACAGCGCTCTGCGACAGTGGAATCGGGAAGGAGGAGCTGGAAGAACTCAGGAGGCTTCTTGAGAAAGGGGAGCTTTAAATGTCTGATTTAATGTTTGCATATGGAATACGTATTTTCCTTGCGGTTTATATGGCGGTTATACTGGCGGCTTCCTTCCATGCGACATGGAAGGAGGAAACCGGAAAGAAAAAGCGGCCCGCCGTCAGAACAGATACAGTAATATGGGTGGATCCGATTGTGTTCGCGATTGGGCCAGTTGTTTTTGTGTTTTTTATTTTTCTGCTGTATGGTGGGAAGAGAGGGGCTGTTTATTCACTCAGCACGCTGATCGATATTTTCCTGTTCATCAGTATTTATTTTACGATACTGCTTGTGTTCCTGCCGGTTTTGCGGAAATATTATACGGCGCGGGCCTGTGCCACGCTCTGGCTGATTCCGGTGTTCCTTTTTTATATGCCGCACATTTATTCCAGGATTGCGGCGGAATTGCCATATGTAGTGATCTATATTCCGGAAAAAATGATACAGATCCTGGTTGGCATTTGGCTGGCAGGATTTCTGATTCTATTGACTGCACAGGTGGTATCCCATCTGTTGTTCTCAAGGAAGCTGATGAAAGCTTCAGAAGAGGTGGAAGATCCGGCCCTGACGGAACTGTGGGAATGTGAAAAGAAGAAACTGGGTCAGGATTTTCCTGTCGGGCTGAGGGTATGCCGGCTGATCAGCACACCTCTTACGATCGGCATGTGGAAAGAGGGAAGGATCACTTACCTCCCGGAACAGCAGTATACCCGGGAGGAAGCGGAACTTGTCTTCTGTCATGAGCTTCATCATATTCAGAGAAATGATACGCATACGAAGTTTTTCCTTGCATTCTGTAAAGCATTTGGCTGGCCTCTTCCATTTGTGTGGCTGGCTGTAAGGCGGGCGGAGGATGATCTGGAACTGTCCTGCGATGAGATTGTGCTGAAAGATGCTGACAGTGACAGAAGAAAAACCTATGCCCGGCTGCTGCTCACTACGGCGGGAAATGCCCGGGGCTTTACCACCTGCCTTTCCGCGTCCGCAGAGACTCTGCGGTACCGTATGAAAGAGACTGTTCATGAAAAGAAAAAGAGAACCGGAACCGGTCTGTTGTTTCTGGTAATGTTTCTGAGTTGTTTTACTGTTGGAAAGATTGCATTCGCGATGGATCGGGCGGATATTTCAGAAGTGCTGCAGGCAGACCTGACGGATATTTCACATGCGGTTCTAAAAAATGATGCGAAGGGAACAGAATACGCGGAGATTCAGGATGTGAAGGCGCTGGCCGTCTATCTGGCAGATCAGCAGGTCGAAGAAATGGTTTACCAATATGACGGAAATGTATCCGGATCTCCGGCAAAAGGTGCGAACGTCCGGAATTTGAACTGTGAGATAACATCACCTGATATTGAAATCCACATTTTCGGGGACTATATGGAAATTTACCGGGACGGATATCTGATCCCGACACTGTATCATATGGCGGAACCTTTGGACTGGGAGTACATTGGAACACTTGTGGAACGATAACGGTCCGGTCCGCTGAAAAAGAGATTGAGCGGAAAGAAAATGTGCTATAAGATAGTGGTATATGGAACATTAAAGGAGGCATGAATATGCAGCTGCTGCTACAAGACACTCCTATTCTGGAGATTCAGGAAAACGGGACATGCAAAATACTGGAGTTTGACCGCCTGCCGTTTGCGCTGAGAAGGGAAAATATTACGGTTGTAGATTTTATCGAGTGGGCTTCGAACCGTACGCTGTCTATCGGGCGCAGCTATGCGAAAGAGATCCTCAACACGCTCCGGCTGTCTCAGACAAACCGGTATGCCGTGTGCAGGGCATGCCGGGGACTGAGCCTGGAAGATTCCTACTGGATCCGGCAGGATGGCGATGAGAAAACGTGGGATGAAATCAATCTGTTTCACAATCCCCTGTCCTTGTTTGTAACGGAAGTGTCTTTGTCCGGAACGAATGTACGGTACTCTGCGCAGGCACGTGACCGGCAGGAGATCCACACTCCGGAGCTGACAACGCTTGGAGCAAGCGCAAAGGGATGGATACGAAAAGAAGGAAAGCTTTATCTTCATAAGGTGGGAAAATACGAGATCCCTGCGGATCAGATTCTGACAGCTCTGGATATCCCCCATATTCATTACCGGGTTTATACGGAAGAGGTTGACACCTATCTGACGGCTGAGAGGAAAGCGTGGATCGAAGGAGTGGGAGATGCGGTTGTCAATTCAGAGCTGTTTACTTCGGAAGAAACCTCGCTGGTTACATTTGAAGAATTCAGTGTATTCTGCAGTGGTTATGGATTGAATCCTTACCAGGAAGCGAAGAAAATGGGCCGGGAATTTTATCTGAAGATGCAGATTGCGGACTATATTCTGAACAACAATGACCGACATGAGCAGAACTGGGGATTCTTCATGGACAATACAACCGGGAAGCTGACAGGGTACTGTCCGCTTTTCGACCATGATCATGCATTTGTCAGTTATGAAAATGTGATGTCTCAGACAACAGAACATGCGATGACAGTAAAAGAGGCTGCTCTCATTGCGCAGCGGGAGCTGTGCCTGAATCTGGACAAACTTGTCAATATGAAGAAACCACAGTTCTTAGATGACGGGCAGTGGCGCGATGTATTAAAAAGAAGCGAGACTTTAATCTGCATGAAGGATAAGACATGAAAGATTAACACTTTATGCCTGCTTTTCGCATTCCAGAAGCTGAAAACTGTTCAGAATCGCCAGCGCGGTGCCGGGTTCCTCAAATGGAACAGAAAAGAGTTCTTCTATCCTTCGGAGTCTGTACCCCAGTGTGTTTCTGCGGATGCACAGGGTTTTGGCTGTCGCTTCCCGGTCATGGAGAGTCAGGCTGTATATCCGTAGTGTTTCGAAATACTCAGTCTCATTCTTCTGGTCATAGATACGTATTTTTTCCAGGACCGGATGAAGAAACATGGAAGGATCAATCTGATCCGCTGCGGCTCGGAATATCTGATTCGGGAAAACCGTGTTGGCATTTCTTATTATATGTGGAGATTGAAGAATGGAGAAAATGAAGGAATTTTTAAGCTGCGGGATACGAATCCGTCCCGCTGTTTTGCAGGATGCAGAAGAAATGCTGCAAATATATGTGCCGTATGTGGAGAAAACAGCAATTACATTTGAGTATGATGTCCCGGATGTGAATGAATTTAAAGAGAGGATGAGAGGAATACTGCAGAAGTACCCCTGGCTGGCTGCGGAACGGAATGGAGAAATCCTCGGCTATGCTTACGCAGGCACTTTTAAGGATCGGGCAGCTTACGCATGGGCTGTTGAGACTTCGATTTATGTAAGTGAAGATCACCGAAGGAGTGGAATCGGCGGAAGATTATATCGGGCGCTGGAAAATATCCTGGCCGCGCAGAATATTCTGAATCTGAATGCGTGTATTGCGTATTCAGACGATGAAGATATTTATCTGACGCAGGATAGTGTCAGGTTCCATGAGAAGTGCGGATATCATCTGGCAGGCAGATTCCACCGGTGCGGTTACAAATTTGAGCGGTGGTATGATATGGTCTGGATGGAAAAGATGATCGGCAGACATGCGGGACATCCGGATCCGGTAAGGCCATTTACGGAGATCGGGGAGCAGGAGATGAGAGAGCTGCTGCAATAAATAAAACAGCCGTGAAATGAACTGATCAGAGTATGTAAATATACCCTTTATTAAGCGAAAAAAGGGAAATGAAAAATACAGAATTGTGTGAATTGTCTGAAATAAATAAAAAACAAGAAAAACGTTGACAATTCCTTCCGGCAGTGATAAGATAACACCTGTCGCTGAGGACGGGACTTGAAAACCTGAAAAAAACAGCTCAGCCGGAGACGCGGAGGCGGAACAGCCGGGGAGTGAAAACGCAGGATGGAGAGAACCGGAACGCTTTGAGAAAGCCTGAAAACGGGCTGGACAAAAACTTGAAAAAAGTTGTTGACAAAGCGGAGTTGATGTGATAACCTATACAAGCTGTCGCTTGAAGCGGTTCGAAAGAAAGCTGAAACGACAGAAAAGAAAAATAAAAAAAGTTCTTGACAAACGAAATGAGTTTTGATAAAATATTAAAGCTGTCGCTTGAAAAGAACGACAGGAACCTTGATAACTGAACAATAGACAACAACCCTTGAAAGTTTCTTTGAAGAGAAAAT
>CALWBC010000051.1 GCA_944375755.1 uncultured Mediterraneibacter sp.
GACCGCCACGGAAAGGAATTAAACTTACCTATACCACAGACACAAGACCAACGGAATCCATACGGAGAAATGCCAAAGATTCGGACCTGTCTATCTGTGCGGGCATGTAGGGAGAGAAGGAAAAAGCATCCAAGGCGGTGGAGTATAAGCATATGACGTTTTACGAGGCGGCAGAGCTTGTGAAGGACGCTCAGGTGGGGGAAATGTGGCTGACTCATTACAGCCCGTCGCTGACGCGGCCCGACCCTTTTATGAACGATGTGCGCCGTATTTTCCCTGCGTCAAAAGCAGGAAAAGACGGACTTTCAACAGAACTGAAGTTTGAAGACTGAGAGGCGTGAAATGAAAGAGATAAAAGATTTGAATATTCTGGCAATAGAGAGTTCCTGTGACGAGACCGCAGCCGCGGTTGTGCACAACGGCAGGGAAGTGCTGTCGAATATTATTTCATCACAGATTGATCTTCATAAGCTCTATGGCGGTGTGGTGCCGGAGATAGCGTCGAGAAAACATATTGAAAAGATTAACCAGGTTATTGAAGAGGCTCTGCGTGAGGCGGATGTTACTCTGAATGACATTGACGTGGTAGGAGTAACTTATGGACCGGGGCTTGTGGGCGCCCTGCTTGTAGGAGTGGCAGAGGCAAAGGCGATTGCCTATGCGAGAAAGCTTCCGCTGGTAGGAGTGCACCATATAGAAGGGCATATTTCGGCAAACTATATCGAGCATCCGGATCTGGAGCCTCCCTTTCTCTGCCTGGTGGCGTCAGGGGGACATACGCATCTTGTCTGCGTGAGAGAGTATGGAAAATATGAGATTCTCGGCCGTACCCGGGATGATGCGGCAGGGGAAGCGTACGATAAAGTGGCGCGCGCAATCGGACTGGGGTATCCGGGAGGACCGAAGATTGACCGGATCGCGAAGGAAGGAAATCCGGACGCCATCAGGTTCCCGAAGGCACACATCGCAGACGCTGAATATGATTTCAGTTTCAGCGGTCTGAAGTCTGCCGTGCTCAATTATATTAACGGATGCAGAATGAAAGGGGAGAGCTTTGACCCTGCGGATATTGCGGCTTCCTTTCAGAAGGCGGTGGTAGAGGTGCTGGTGGAAAATTCCATGCGGGCTGCCGAGGACTACGGTATGTATAAGTTTGCCATTGCGGGCGGAGTGGCTTCGAATACGGCGCTTCGCGCGGCCATGAAAAAGGCGTGTGAGGAGCGTCAGATTCGTTTTTATCATCCTTCTCCCATCTACTGCACGGATAACGCGGCCATGATCGGTGCAGCGGCGTTCTATGAGTATCTGGCAGGCACAAGACATGGATGGGACCTGAATGCTGTGCCGAATCTGAAACTGGGAGAACGATAGATGGAGAGAAAATACTGTACTGCCATAGTGCTCGCTGCCGGCAGTGGAAAAAGAATGGGAACAAAGATACATAAACAATATCTGCTTATGGGCGGCAGACCGGTACTGTATTATTCGCTGAAGGCATTTCAGGACAGCCCGCTGATTGACGAGATCATACTCGTCACAGGCAGTGGGGAAGAAGAATACTGCAGGAAAGAGATCGTGGTTCCATACGGGATCACAAAGGTGAAAAAGATACTTGCCGGCGGTGCGGAACGCTATAATTCTGTCTGGAACGGTCTTCAGGAGACGGAGGAAGGGTATGTGTTTATCCATGACGGTGCCCGCCCGTTTGTTGATGAAGAGATTATCGAGAGAGCATATGAGTGCGTATGCGGCTGCGGAGCATGTGTGGCCGGCATGCCTTCCAAGGATACGGTGAAAATCGCAGACAGTTCGGATACGGTGCAGTCCACGCCGGACAGAAATCATGTCTGGATCGTACAGACTCCGCAGGTGTTTGATACGGCTATTGTAAAAAAAGCTTATGGAATGCTTATGGAACAGGAAAAGATTACAGTGACAGATGACGCCATGGCGGTGGAACTGATGACTGGTAATCCGATCAGGCTTTTTCGCGGATCTTATGAAAATATTAAAATAACGACCCCGGAAGACCTGGAAATCGCAGAAGTTTTCCTTCAGAGAACAGCAGGCTAAGCGGCTGGCGGAGCTGGTGGCGGGTCAATCATACAGGCATGATTTATCCGCCGGGCAGTCGTGTTGTCAAATGAATGACAGAAAAAGAGATGCTGTCAGGAATTTTTAAAAATAAAGTCTTGACAGTGTTTTCGTATGTGTGATAGAATAGTCCACGTCGCATGAGGATGCGGACGGAAAATCGAATATGGAGAGGTATCGAAGTGGTCATAACGAGGCGGTCTTGAAAACCGTTTGTCCGAAAGGGCGCGTGGGTTCGAATCCCACCCTCTCCGCTTAAGGAATTAAAAACGAATTCCTTAAATATATCGGCATTTTGGAGAAGTACCCAAGGTGGCCGAAGGGGCTCCCCTGGAAAGGGAGTAGGTCGTTAGTAGCGGCGCGAGGGTTCAAATCCCTCCTTCTCCGTTAGGTGTTATCCGTAAAAGCTACTGGGTTTCCCGGCAGCTTTTATATTTTCTTATTTCTTACATTCCTGGCAGAATGTGAAAATGGAGTTAAATTGTGGGTAATATCCTGTAAAACATACCAGATCTTGTGTCAGTCAAAAAGTTTTAAAAAATAACAAAAAATGGTTGACAAGAAATGACAAGAATGGTATTATACTTAAGCTGACTCGTGAGGGACAGCGAAAAACAAAAAATAATTTAAAAAAATTAAAAAAGTTCTTGACAAACGAAATGAGTTTTGATAAAATATTAAAGCTGTCGCTTGAAAAGAACGACAGGAACCTTGATAACTGAACAATAGACAACAACCCTTGAAAGTTTCTTTGAAGAGAAAAT
>CALWBC010000052.1 GCA_944375755.1 uncultured Mediterraneibacter sp.
GAGTAAAAATCTGAAGGAAAAACTGGTCGCGTACGGTATGGTGATCCCGGCTTTCCTGGTCGTTATGCTGACCGTTGCCTATCCTATCGTATCGGCTGTCATCCAGAGTTTTCAGGACAGCCAGACCGGTGAGTTTACCTTATCAAATTATACATATTTCTTTACAGATGAGGCGCAGAGGAACAACCTTCTCTACACGCTGTATATCGTGGTGATCACAGTGGTCGTGGCGATCGTTGTGGCGTATCTTCTGGCGCTTTACCTCCGATTTGTAAAATCGAGGATCGCGAGAGCGATCGGAATGCTGTATCTGCTTCCGAGATTTGTCCCCGCAATGTGTGCGGTGTATGCCATGATCACGATCATCCGGGATACCGGACTGATCAACAGGATCGGGCAGCTTTTCGGAGTGGATATTCAGCTGGGAATGATGTACCATGCAAGTGGTATCATCACCATGAACCTCTGGTTCAACATCCCGTTTGCGGCGATGATGATCGCGGCAGGGCTGGGCGGGATCCCGGATTCCATCATCGAAGCGGCAAGCGACGTGGGGGCAGGGAAACTCAGGATCTTCCGCACCATGATCCTTCCTCTGTCAATGAAGGATGTTGTGGTTGCTGCAACATTTGTCTTTATGTCAAATGTCAGCTCCTTTACAACCCCGTACCTGATGGGCGGAAACTCACCGAAGATGCTGGGAATCGCCCTGTTTGATCAGTTCAACAAGTATCTGGAGTACAACCGCTCCGCGGCGCTCTCCGTGATCATGTTCCTGATCTGTTCGGTATCCGCAGCGGTATATATTTACACAAATCTGAAAGAAAACGACTGGGAGAAATAAAAATGGAACAACAATCAACACTGATCACAGCCCACTCCGGCGCGGACCATACACCGGAAAACAGCATGGAGTTCGTGCGTCATGCGCTGGAAAGCCGGGCAGACGTCCTTGAGATCGACGTCCGTACAGGAAAGGACCGGACACTGATCATCACCCATGATGAGACAGACGGCGAGGCGGTAAGCCTGAGGGAGGTCTTTGATACAGTAAAAAAAGTTCCGTATATCCGCATCAACTGTGACCTGAAGGAAACAGGGATCGAAGAAGAAGTATTCCGCCTGGCAGAAGAGTGTGCGCTTCCTGCCGAGCGGATTCTCTATTCCGGGAGCGTCAGCCGGGAAGATCTTGAAAAAGGCGGCAGATGGAGAGAAGTTGAGGTATACTGGAACGTGGAAGAGTGCATACCTGATGTATATGAAATGGGATGTGGAGAAAACGATTCCCATGGAGGAAAAGGGCTGTCTCAGAAAACGGCGGACAGGCTGATATCCGACTGTGGAAAATACGGGATCACTGTCATCAATATCAACGAAAAATTTCTGAGCAGTTTATTTATTAAAAAAATGAAAGAGAACGGGATCGGCATTTCCGCATGGACAGCGAATGATCCGGAGCGGATCAAACAGCTCCTTGATTGCGGGATGCACAATATCACGACCCGGAATCTTGCGGCCGCTCTTGTGCTGCGGGAGAAAAAGGAAAGAACATGATTTTATTTGAAAATGAATATGAGTGGAAGAGAGAAGATTCAAAGACAGATGTGCGTTTCTGTTTTGCCTGTCCGGAAGAGGCAGTGGAACTTCGGATCACATTTGCCTTTGAGCCGGACGCTCTCCGTGATGAAGATGCATGCGCTCCGATGATTACGGAAGCAATAGAAAAATATTACGGGGGAAAAGAGCGGGACGGTCAGAAGATGACAGTGTCCTCCATGTGTCCTCTTAAGAATCTGATCACGCTGTCTCTTTCCAGGGACGGGAAATATGTGGGGAATGCACATCGCTGGTCGGGAAACCAGGCTCATGTCCTGACAAGGAGAAAGGCATCCCCGGGATTTGCCGTTCCGGAACAGCTTGCGGGGCAGTGGGAAGGCATGATCCATCTGCATGCGGTGTGTACTGAGACATGCAGAGGAAAACTGAAAGTGGAAGGGAGGACAGCCGATGAAATGGTATCCGGTTGAACTTCATACTCACAGCCGTCACAGTGACGGTGACTTCACTGTCGAAGGACTGGTAAAGGCGGCAAAAAAAGAAGGGTATCAGGCACTTGCTCTGACAGATCATAACACAGCTTCGGGAACCGAGGAGCTCTGCAGCCTGGCATGGGAGAATGGACTCCTTCCCATACGCGGGCTGGAGTGGACCACATACTGGGGGCATATGGTCGTTCTGGATGAACAGGGTTATACGGACTGGCGGGGCGTAAAGCCGGAGGAGATCGACCAGGCAATCGCGTCCATCCACAGAAACCACGGGATCGTGGGGATTGCTCATCCGTTTGCACTCTCCGATCCGGTCAATACGGGATATCACTGGGCATTTCGTGTCCATGACTGGGGTCAGGTGGATTATATGGAAGTGTGGTCCAGGAATTATGCGCCCAACCGGACGCAGAGTGAGAGAGCCATGGAGATGTGGGAAGATCTTCTGAACCGGGGATATCATATTACGGCCATGACCGGGCGGGACTGGCACCGGGATGACGGCGTACCCTGCTGCTATACCTGGGGCGGGGCTGAAGAGTTTCTGACGAAGGATGCTCTGTTAAATGATATCTGTGCAGGACGGATCTGCCTTACAGCGGGACCTCTGCTGACTGCGGAATGGACAGACGGAAAGAAAACATATTTCCCGGGCGACAGTGTGAACGCAGAGGAAATGACGCTGAACATTTCTATTGATACAGATGTTCTTCCGGATGTCTGGGACAGAGAGAAGATCAGACCTGCGGAGATCCGTCTGGTATCAAACGGGAAAGAGGCAGGAAGATTTCCGGCTTCTGCCCGGACGACACTGGAGATCGATCCGGAGCCGGGATGGTTCAGGGTGGATCTGTTCGGAGAATATTACGGGACAAAAGACTGCAGGATCGCCATGACCAATCCGGTCTGGATCACGAAACAGGCTGTGGACTGCGGTCTCGAGTGATGCGAAAAGAAAATCTTCCTATATCCGATTTCGGGACAGAACGGAATCTGCTATAATAGACAACAGAAACAGCAGAAATCAGAAACGGCCGGATCCGGTTTTTATACAGGAGGAAATAATATATGATACAGAGCGACTGCCATATGCATACAGAGTTTTCATCAGACAGCGAAGCCACGGTAAGGAGCATGATCGAGGGGGCTATACAGAAGGGACTCCGGGAGATCTGTCTTACTGATCACTACGACAAAGATTACCCGGAGGTGCCGGACATTGAAGGAGTTCCCTTTGTGTTTGACCCGGAGGAATACTTCCGTACCCTGGCAGCACTGAAAGAAGAATATCAGGATCGGATCACAGTGCGCATCGGGATCGAGATCGGACTGCAGCCCCATCTGGGAGGTTTTTACGGGAAACTGACAGAGAAGTATCCTTTTGACTTTGTCATTGGTTCGGTCCACCTTGTACACGGTCTTGACCCCTATTATGGAGAACTCTTTGAGGGAAGGACGGATGAGGAGGCATATGCGGAGACGTTCCGGGAGACCCTGACGGATCTGGGAGCCATCAAAGATTTCGATGTTCTGGGGCATATCGACTATGTGGTGCGCTACGGAAGAGAGAAGGAAAAGCATTATTCTTACCGGAAGTTTGCGGATGAGATTGATGCGGTCCTGAAGAAAGTCATCGAGATGGGGAAAGGAATCGAACTGAATACCGGAGGATTCAAATACGGGCTTGGGTTCTGCAATCCACACCCTGACATAATAAAACGGTATCATGAGCTGGGCGGAGAGATCATTACAGTGGGCGCTGACGCCCACAAGCCGGAGTATATTGCCTATGATTTTGACAAGGCGGAGGAGATACTGAAAGAATGCGGTTTCCGATATTACACGGTATTTGAGGGGAGAAAACCAGTTTTTCGAAAGCTGTAGGGCATAAAATGAATAGAAATATCCCCCGGAGCTGAGGAAGGAGAAAGTGTACTTCAGCCCCGGGGGATATGTTTGACATCTCATCTCTTAAGGCTTTGTCAGAGCCCTTTCATGATATTCCGAACGACCTGATCCTGGATCTGGTCGTTTTTTTCATTCTGCACGCGGTAATCCGCATATCTGGCGCACATGTAAAGGTAATCGGAAAGACGGTTTACATACTGCATTGCTCTGGCGTCAGCGCCGTAGTTCTGCTCCACCTTACGGAACCGTCTCTCAGAGCGCCGCGCCACTGCACGCGCTACATCCAGCCTCGCGGAAAGTTCGCACCCGCCGTACAGGACGAACTCTTTCGCGCGGGGGAAGGAGTTCTCGATCTGATCGATCTCCTCCTCCAGAGCGGAGGTCTCATCCTGGCTGAAACGGTAATCCAGATTGCGTGGATCTGCCACTCCCGCCATGATCTGCATCAGATTTCGCTGGATATGAGAAAGGCGTTCCTTCAGGGAAG
>CALWBC010000053.1 GCA_944375755.1 uncultured Mediterraneibacter sp.
GTGTGATGCAGGGCGCCGAGATGCCCTCGGAAGAGGAGATGCAGGATCAGATCTATCAGATCTATTATGACGTGCTGAAAGAGAAAGTCGATTCGGGGATGCTCTATGGAAGAGCGCAGGATGTGACGCTCCATGTCGTGAAGAAGAGCAGCCGGGTATTTACCATTGATGAGGAGGATATGGACCGTCTGGACGGAATGCTTATAGAGAGTGTGGGAGACGGGGAAATACAGGGCGGGGAAGAGACAGAAACTGCCGGACAGGATACCGGGGAATAGGAGCGGTTACCCGGGAAATTCTACCCGCACGGTCAGCATACCGTTATCGTACAGCGCCGAGATTTTTCCGCCCATCTGTTCTGTCAGAGCCCTGGCGATGGACAGCCCCAGCCCGGTGGAATTGGCCGAGGCGGTTTCCACCGTATAGAAGCGGTCAAACAGCCGTCCGGTGCTGATCTCATCCAGATCCGGGGCATAGTTTGAGAAGGTGATCACGCCATTTTCATCCAGTGTGATGGCGAGGTCACCTTTGCTGTATTTCGCCGCATTGCTGATAATGTTTTCAAAAACGCGGCAGAGCGCGTTGCGGTTGAGCATCCGGCCGATCCGTTTTTCTGGCATGGAGACTTCCGGCGTGATATGGTTCTGCCGAAGCAGCGTGTAGAGGGCGGAGAGACTGTCCTCCAGCAGGCGGTTCAGAATCACCGGTTCATCCGGCGTCCCTTTCGCCACTGTTGTAAATACGGAGTAGCGGAACAGTTCCTCCGTGAGCTGGCGCATCGTTTCTGTGCGGCCACGGATAATCTTCAGATAGCGGGCCGCTGTCTCTGATTTCTCTTCCTTATCCAGAAGATCCAGATATCCGCAGATTGCGGTGAGAGGGGTGCGCAGGTCATGAGAGATATTGGTGATGGCATTTTTCACCTCCGTATCTCCCTGCTGATAGCGGTGTCTGTCATCCTGGAGCTTTTTCAGCTCTTTGTTTATGCTGTCAGCGAGCCTTCGCATATGCCGGTCTCTGCTGGAAATGTCTATGAGAACATTGGTGTCGGATTCCGTACGGTCCGCAAATTCACCGGCGATTTCATCCGCCGATTTTTTCAGAAGTATGATTTTTACCGACAGTCCTGCGATGAGCAGGAGCAGGACGCCGGTCAGACAGCATATCCAGAATAACATAACAAGTTCCCTCCGTAGGGCAGATGCACTGACGCACCTGCCTGTTTTATTGTTGCTTTCTATGCGTATTACTTAATATCTTTTCTCCGGAACACAAAGATTCCGACTGCCGTTGATACAACGGCGATGCCTGCAGAGTATCCTGCCATTCTTGCCACGGAAGAATAGTCAGATACGGAGCCCTGCGTGATGGCAACGGCCTGACTGGTGGGGATGAATTCATTAAAAAATTCATAGACCTTCCGTTCGGTTCCCCGAAGGTAAGTCGGATTCTTTTCTTCTGCGACATCCTGAATGGATCCATCGTCCGTCATAGTGGTGATAGACTGATAATATTCCGGTTCATTCAGCCTTGCGGAAACATAGATGGACATTACGAGCAGAAACAGGACGGCAAGGATGTTGACAACAGCGGTGACCGCCCGGCTCTGACAGAGCATTCCGATCAGTGTGCTCAGAGATGCGATCGCGGTCATGGTCACAATGCTTAAGAGAAACAGGGATACAAGTTCTCTGTAATTTGCTTCCGACACACCGCACAAAGGAATCCCCACGGCAAGTCCGGCGATCAGGTAGGCCGCGGTGAAAATCAGCGCGGCTGCCACGCCCGTGATCAGATTGGACAGATAAATGGACAGACGTGTATGCCCGATGATCAGTTTGTTCCGGATCGTGCCGTCGCTGTATTCCGCTCCGACGAACAGGCTGACGAATGCAGGAATCATAAAAACCAGTACAAACATATAGATGGTGAGCATGCTGAACAGCGATACAGTGAATCCGTATTGTGTGCAGCTGACATAATCCATCACTTTCATATAGATTCCAAACAGAAACATGCCGATGACGCAAAGTTTAAAAAAGATGCTTTTCCGAAGTCTGGCGAGATCCGCCGATAACAGTCTACTCATTGTGTTTCCCTCCTCCGATTAGATTGACGTAATAACTTTCAAGGCTTTCCTCCCGCTCGCTGACAGAGATGATATCGCATCCCTGGTCCGCCAGAGCGATGGCAAGCTGAGAGATATTTACTTTGGCGAAAATATCCGCCATGGTATCAGAGAAGATGTTGTAATCCATGTGCATCTCATCCAGAACCCGGGTGAGCGCGTGGATGTCAGACACCTGCACCCGGACGCATTTGCGGCAGGCGGCATCCAGATCCGCCGCGCTGATCTCCCGGATCATGTGTCCGCTGTCGATGAAGCCGTAATGGGTGGCGAGCCGCGACAGCTCATCCAGAATGTGGCTGGAGATCAGAAAAGTGATCCCGCGTTCCCGGTTCAGTTTCAGGATCAGTTCCCGCATCTCGATGATTCCCTGAGGATCCAGTCCGTTGACCGGTTCATCCAGAATCAGAAAATCCGGACTCCCCGCCAGAGCGATGGCAATGCCCAGGCGCTGCTTCATTCCCAGGGAAAAGTGTTTTGCCTTTTTCTTACCTGTATCTGAGAGACCTACCAGGTCGAGAAGAACGGGGATATCATCAAATGACGGCAGACCGATGATGCGGAACTGTTCTTTCAGATTATCCTCCGCTGTCATGTCCGTGTAGATGGAAGGTGTCTCCACTACAGCGCCCATTCTCCGGCGGCTTCTGGCGATCCCGGAATCAGTGTTCGGGACTCCGTACAGAGCATAGCTTCCGGAAGTGGGCGACTGAAGTCCGCAGACCAGACGGATCAGCGTTGTCTTCCCGGCTCCGTTTTTTCCGATGAAACCATAGATGGATCCTTTCGGCACATGAATGGAAAAGTCATTCAGCGCCTTGAAATTTTTGTATTGCTTGCTTAATGATTCTGCTGTGAGAACGTATTCCATTGCAGAAAAACCTCCTTTTTATTTTGTGATTTGGAGAAAAACGGATGCGGGCGGCTGGTCAGGTGTGAACAGTATCTCCCGCCGTTTTCTCCTGACATGATGTATTCTATAAAGGAGTGGTTAAGAAAGCGGTTAAGAAAACAGTAAAGAAACAGTTAAGATATTTCTTCATTTAGTTTAAATCCGATTCCCCACACAGCTTCGATGTAATCTTTGTTCTCCACGCTCTTGAGCTTCCTGCGGAGATTGCTGATGTGAACTTTCAGGGAACTCTCGGTGCAGTCCGGCGTATCCTCGCTGATGCGGTCCAGCATTACAGATTTGGTGATGACCTGGGACGGGTTCTGCATAAGAAGCTTCAGGATCGCGTATTCTGTCTGGGTCAGATGGACAGGGACGCCGCTTATTTCCACAGACCTGGTGTTTAAGTCCAGTCGGATGCTGTCGAATGTAAGAAAATTTCCGTCAGACTGCGCAGTATTTTTCCTGAGCTGTACCGTGATCCGGGCGAGCAGTTCCTCCGTGCTGAACGGTTTTGTAATATAATCCGATGCTCCTGCCAGCAGCAGGTCAACCTTGTCAGATACCTCTGCCTTCGCGCTGACCACGATTACGGGAATCCCTTTGATCAGGGGCAGCAGTTCTTCCCCGCTTAATCCCGGGAGCATGAGATCAAGAAGAATCAGATCGGGGCGGTTCGAGGACAGATACATCAGAGCTTCCGTGCCGGAGTATGCCCGGGCAGCGTGATAGCCCTCCCTTGATAAAACGTCCTCTATCATGTCACCGATATAGATGTCATCGTCTACGATCAGAATTGTTTTCAATGTCATGTACCTCCGCTGTTTTTCCATGAATCATTGTAATCAGAAACAGAAGGAAATTCAAGTGCGGCAGCAGGATTCTGATCTGCGGGAGGACTATGCGCGTCTGGTTTCCTGTGGAAAGTTCAGGGGGCTCTTTACTTGCGGATGAAAAAGGAATATAATTGGTGCATAAAATGAGACAAAACAGCGGGGCAGCCGCAATAAGCACGTCAGTGCGGTTTTCCGAATGGCGCGGGCTGAACGGCTATAATGGAACAGATGAAACAGAAGTACGGAGGTGAACATATTATGAGATCGACAAGAGAATTTCAGGAGCGGATGAAGGCGCTTCAGATTACATACGAGGAGATTGCGCGGATGTCCGGTCTGCCTGTTGAGAAGGTTCGAAACATGATAGAGGGAACGGAAAAAGAGGTTGATTACATAAGTACTGCGGCATTGGAGGAGGCCCTTTTCGGTGATGAGACAGAGATGGTCTGCGAGCCGGCGAATGCCTATATGGTAAAGGGGCAGGGCGATTACACGCTGGACGATTATTACAGAATTCCGGATGAGAGGCGTGTGGAGCTCATCGATGGGGTAATCTATGACATGACTGCCCCGACAAGCAGGCATCAGATGATTGCGGGATTTCTCCATCACAAGTTTATTCAGTATGTATCAGATCGGAAGGGAAGCTGTATGCCCATGATCTCTCCCCTGGACGTGCAGCTGGACTGCGATGACCGGACGATGGTGCAGCCGGATGTGGTGATCGTGTGTGACCGGGACAAGATCAAAGACAGATGTATATTCGGCGCTCCGGATTTTGTCATTGAAGTGCTGTCAAAGTCCACCCGGAAGAAAGATACAGTTATCAAGCTGAACAAGTACATGAACGCGGGAGTCCGGGAGTACTGGATGATTGATCCCGCACAAAAGAAAGTAATCGTCTATGATTTTGAACAGGATAATTATCCGGCAATTTACGGGTTTGACGCGAAGGTCCCGGTGGGAATCTGGAACGGAGATCTGGAGATCGATTTCGCCGAAGTGTACGAGTATGTGCGGTTTCTCTATGAGCGATGAGCGGCGGAAATGAAAGGACACAGAATGTTCATTTTCATTAATGAAGTATAAACAATTATAAAATAAGTGATAAAATCACTGACAAAGCTGGAATATTCTGATAAAATGCAGACGTAGCAGTTAAACGGATACATTGGTCAGGAGGATAAGGCTATGTTGAAATATTATTTTTATACATTTATTTTATATACAGATCTTGGAGAGAAGATTAAGGACGCGCTGAACAGTGTGTTCCCGGGACTGATTAAGGAACCTCAGAGAGTAAGAGTTCCGGTACAGAGACCGGATGAGAGGCAGAGAAGAGGCCTCCGATGATTATGGAAGAGCAGGCAATTCATTATACAGACGGGTATTGGTATTAAAAAGAACGCCTGAGAGAAACTTCAGGATAAAGGCTATAAAACTGCAGAAGAGAATTACAGAAAAAGTCCGGGATGCCCCGGACTTTTTTCTGTGGTATACTATAACAGCCGGCAGAAATATCCGGCTTTGACGAGAGGAGAAAAACAACAGACAGTAAGGGGATGAAATAATTATGTCAGAAAGACGCGGAAGAGGAAGAAGAAAAAGCGGCGGCAGGAAAGGACTGGCAGCTCTTTTTTGTACCTGTGTTGTCCTTGCAGGGGCTGCGCTGGTGTATCAGTTTGTGCCGGGGCCGTGGGAACAGTGGGTACATACAGACTCTGTTGAATGGACAACAAGTTATGAATCCATACCGGATGTGCCGGAGTACAGCGGGGATCCATATGTGGTGATCAATGATAATACGCCGGAGTTTACACAGGCAGAGCTGACTACTACGGCTTTTGAAGAGTACAGCCCGCTGGATGAACTGGGGCGCTGCGGGACGGCGGAAGCCTGCGTCGGTGAGGAGACGATGCCCACGGAAGAGAGGGAAAGCATCAGCGATGTAACACCCACCGGATGGGAAAATGAACAGTATGATATTGTGGATGGAGGTTATGTGTATAACCGGTGCCATCTGATCGGGTTTCAGCTGACCGGAGAAAATGCAAATGAGGAGAACCTGATTAC
>CALWBC010000054.1 GCA_944375755.1 uncultured Mediterraneibacter sp.
CTGTTTTCATTTATTGTGGACAGACTGAGTATTTTCGTCAGTACCGTGGAGCAGATCTCATCGTACATAGATATGGACGCGGGATATCTGAGCGTGATGCTGAAAATGATCGGAATCACCTACATCGCGGAGTTTTCATCGGGCATCTGCAGGGACGCGGGATACCAGACCCTTGCCGGACAGATTGAAATATTCGGGAAGCTCACCATTCTCGCGCTGGGGATGCCCGTACTGACGGCATTGCTCGAGACTATCCGGGAGTTCCTGTCATGAAGGGGCGAAAAGCCAGGTTCGCGCTGACACTTTTTCTTGTCCTACTTGTATTCGGGCTCGGCACAAAGATCGTCAATGCGGAAGGCACTGAACAGGATGAAGATGAGGTTCGGATAGAAACGGAAGATGCGCTTCTTTCGGAATTTGATTTTGATGAGATTGAGGACAGCCTGCGTACCATGTTTCCCGGGGAAAAACTTTCTTTTCAGGATGTGCTGTCCTCCATGATATCCGGTGATCCCGGGGAAATAGGAAAGACCTTTCTTTCCTACCTTTCGGATCAGGTGTTTTATGAATTTAACTATAACCGCAGAAATCTGGTATATGTGCTTCTCGTTTCTCTTACAGCTGCCGTATTCAGCAGTTTCGCAGGGGCGTTTCGAAGCCGGCAGATCTCGGAGATCAGTTTTTATGTAATGTATATGCTGCTTATCACACTCTGTCTGACTTCTTTTCAGACCGCCTCGGCAGGGGCGGAGGAGAGACTGGAAACGCTGACGGAGTTCATGCGAGTCCTGTGCCCCAGTTATTTTCTGGCCGTCGCCTTTGCATCAGGCAGTGCGGCCGCTCTTTTTTTCTATCAGGTGATCCTTCTGATCATATATGCTGTGGAACTTGTAATCGTGCGTTTCCTGATGCCGGTAATCAATGTCTATATCATGATCCAGGTGCTCGGCAATCTGACCGGAGAAGATGTGGTTTCAGAGTTCGCTGATCTTCTGAAAAAGGTGGTGACCTGGATTTTAAAGACGATGCTTGCCTGTGTGATCGGAGTGAACGCGGTCCAGGGAATTCTGGCGCCGGCCATTGACACTCTGAAAAGAAGTGCCCTTACCCGTACGGCAGAAGCGCTTCCATGGGTGGGAAACGCAATCGGAGGGGCGGCGGAAATCGTTCTGGGGACAGCAGTCCTGATCAAAAACGGAATTGGGATGGCGGGAGCGGTTATCGCTCTTTGTCTGTTTGCGGTTCCGGTTCTGCAGATGCTTGTTATGGCGTTCATGTACAAACTGGCGGCAGCTCTTGTCCAGCCGGTTTCGGATAAGAGGATCACATCCTGCATCAGCGGCATCAGTGAGGGCTATGAACTGATGGTGCGGGTGATTTTTACGGCGGGTGTTCTGTTTCTGCTGACCCTCGCGGTGGTCGCTGCCTCCACTTCCTGAGGCTGCCGTCAGGAGCCGGTAGGTCGGAAAAACAGAAGAGATGCGGAAAACTCAGGAGACGGGAAGAGAGGAGGGCGGGAGGATGTTTGAACAGATTTATGGCTGGATACGCAGTATTTCCGTTTATCTTATTTTGAGTGCCGCTGTGATGCATGCGGTGCCGGGAAAGGATTATGCGAAGTATATCCGTTTCTTTTCCGGGCTTGTTCTGATTCTGCTGCTGGCCTCGCCGATCCTTCGGGTGGCGGGAATGAAAGAGCGTTTTACGGATATTTACCGGACAGCGGAGTATGAGATGGAGAGAGCGGAGATTGAAAAAGCCGGGGAGATCTATGAAAACGCAGGTCTGGGAGATCTGTGGGAAAGTCCGGCGGAGGATAACAAGGAGGACGGAATCAGAGTGGAGGAGATAGAGATTGGGGAATAAAAACTGGAAGGAATGGCTCAGAAGCCTGAAGAACGGGGAAAGACTGCCGAAGAAAAATCAGCTCCTTATTCTTTTCCTGACCGGTGTGCTGCTGCTGGTGATTGTATATCCGATTCCTCAGGAAAATTCCGGGACCGCCACAGGGGAAGAAACCGGAGAACCTGTATCCGGAGAAGTGACAGACTCCGGAATGGCAGGAGAATATGAAGCGTATCTGGAACAGAAAACAGAAGAGACCCTCAGGCAGGTGCAGGGAGTTGGCGAGGTGACGGTCATGATTACGCTGAAATCCGGCGGACAGAAAATCATCGAAAAGGATCAGTCCGGAACGGCCCAGACAACAGAAGAGGAAGACAGTTCCGGGGGTACACGGACCGTGGAAGACAGCTCATCGGAAAAAACAAGCATATATACGCAGGGCGCGGATGGCTCTTCTCAGCCATATGTGAGCAAGGAGCTTGCCCCGGAGATTGAGGGCGTTGTCGTTATAGCGGAGGGAGGAGATGATGCGGTGACTGTCCGGAATATAACAGAGGCAGTGCAGGCATTATTCGGTGTGGAAGCGCATAAGATTAAAATAATGAAACGGGCTTGATACATAGAAGGAGGATGGGAAAGTGAAACGAATTTTCAAGAAGAACCAGATCATTATTGCAACGCTTGCCGTTATGATTGCCATAGCCGGATATCTGAATTATTCCGGCAGGCTGTTCGGCAATTCTCAGGAAGGGACGGCGGAAGCAAACGCTGATCTTGCGAATCAGGAACTTCTGGATATTTCGCAGGATGATATCGAGACTTCGCAGAAAGATATCGCGAGCAATGATTCGGATGTGGACGGAACGCCCGGAGAAGCCGTACTTACAAACGGCACGGCGGAGACAACTGTGGCGCAGGCAAAGGTGACAAGGGAGCAGGTGCGCGCCCAGAACAAGGAGACGCTTCAGGCGATTATCGATGACACCAACTTAAGCGACGCGGAGAAACAGGACGCGGTTGCGCAGATGGTGAAACTGACGGAGATCTCGGAGCAGGAGGCGGCAATCGAGACACTTATGGCTTCGAAAGGGTTTTCCGAAGCGGTTGTAAGCCTTGCTGAGGACTCGGCGGACATTGTAGTGAAGGCAGATGAACTGACCGATGCGAATCGGGCTCAGATTGAAGACATCGTAACGCGGCGTACGGAGATCGCTCCGGAAAATATTGTGATCACCCCGATTCACGAGTAAAATCCGCAGCTCAAAACAGGCAGGAACTGCAGTCAGGGGATTGAACTCTTCCCGCAGATATGGTAAGCTGAATAAGTATGTCCGGACATAATGGTCAGTCCGGAAGATGTATAAGCGTCGGTTTTTCGAAGCCGGCGCTGCCGTCGCGCGCGGAAAACTCAGCGGTATGACATGGGGCTGGGCGGTTCGCGCAGTTCGAAGATTCATATCATGTGAGGAGAAAGAAATAGTATGTCAGATTTGTTCACTGAGATAAAAAAGAGAAGAACCTTTGCGATCATATCCCACCCGGATGCCGGAAAGACAACACTGACGGAAAAGTTTCTGTTATACGGCGGGGTAATCAATCAGGCCGGTTCCGTAAAGGGAAAGGCAACGGCAAAACATGCGGTTTCTGACTGGATGGAAATCGAGAAGGAGAGAGGTATCTCCGTAACCTCCTCCGTGCTTCAGTTTAATTACGGAGGCTTCTGCATCAATATTCTTGATACGCCGGGACATCAGGATTTCTCGGAGGATACCTATCGTACCCTGATGGCGGCGGATTCCGCGGTTATGGTTATCGATGCTTCAAAAGGTGTGGAGGCGCAGACGAGAAAACTGTTCAAGGTATGCGCCATGAGACATATCCCGATTTTCACGTTTATCAATAAGATGGACCGGGACGCGAAAGATACGTTTGATCTTCTGGATGATATCGAGAAGGAACTTGGTATTCCGACCTGCCCGGTCAACTGGCCCATCGGCTCCGGCAAGGCGTTTAAAGGTGTCTATGACAGGGAAAAACGGGAAGTAGAGCTTTTCTCCGATACAAGAAAGGGAACATCCGTGGGAGAAGTGAAGAAAGTGGCGATAAACAATCCGGAAGTGGACTGGCTGATCGGAACGGAGGCGAAAGTGACTCTGGAGGAAGAAATTGAGCTTCTGGACGGCGCGTCTGCGGAATTTGACCAGGAACTTGTGGACAAAGGCGAGCTTTCCCCGGTGTTCTTCGGCTCTGCGCTGACGAACTTCGGAGTTGAGACGTTCCTGCAGCATTTCCTGGCCATGACGACTTCTCCGCTGCCGCGGAAATCGGATCACGGCGAGATTGACCCTATGACTGAGAAGGATTTCTCTGCGTTCGTATTTAAAATCCAGGCGAATATGAACAAGGCGCACAGGGACAGAATTGCCTTCATGCGTATCTGTTCCGGAGAGTTCGACGCCGGAATGACCGTGTATCATGTGCAGGGAGGAAAGGACGTCAGACTTTCTCAGCCTCAGCAGATGATGGCCAGTGAGAGAAAGATCATTGATAAGGCCTACGGCGGAGATATTATCGGTGTCTTTGATCCGGGTATTTTCTCCATCGGAGATACCCTTACCACATCAAAGGAAAAGTTCGCATACGAAGGGATTCCAACTTTCGCGCCGGAGCATTTCGCACGCGTACGGCAGGTTGATACGATGAAGAGAAAGCAGTTCGTCAAGGGAATCAATCAGATCGCTCAGGAAGGCGCGATCCA
>CALWBC010000055.1 GCA_944375755.1 uncultured Mediterraneibacter sp.
GCTCATCATTTCCCGAAGAGCTGCTTTTTGTGGGGTATCCTTTTTTCTTGCCATAAAACAAACCTCCAAACTGGTAAGTCTATCTTACATCAGTTTGGAGGTTTACACAAACTTTGGGATACTCCCACAGCCCCTTTTCCCGTGTTTATACCGGATGATTCTGCTGAAATTAAAAAGTGTACCGGGAGGTTATCTGAGCAGATGAGCGTGTTCCGGATGCTTTTCGAACCAGCTGACAGCATAGGAGCAGGTGGGGACAGCTTTCAGGTCTCTCTTCTCCAGATCCTCCGTCAGTTCGCTCATCAGTTTTCCGGCGATTCCCTGTCCTCTCAGCGATGCATCTACAAATGTGTGCTCAATATTCACGGTATTCTTTCGGCTGTCTGTGTACGGGAAAGTAACTTCCGCCAGAAGCTCGTTTGTCTCGGAGTAGAGGGATATCTGATTTTCATTGTGCGCAAAATTCATTTCCAATCATCCTTTCTGATCTATGTAACAGTTCATTCGGCATTTCTGTGGCTGAACTGCCGCATTATAATAACATATCTATTAATTCCTTCCTTATTTTACACCAAAAACAGATTATTGTCACCTTAAATATGAGAATCAATATCATAAAGAATAAAAGTTGTTACAGTTTATACGGTACTCAGGAACAGCAGCTAAAAATTCAGTCATGGCGCGGCAGACTGGCTGTCGTAATGCGGTGACGGCGCGGCATTTTTTGAAAAAACAGATGGATTCTACCGCTGGTCGGTTGTTTGGAAGTACAGTCCGGATTAAAATATTATCAGGATGAAAGTGCTGAGCCTGAATAATAGAAAAATGGACGATGAAGAAAGCGCAGACTGGAGGCAGAGAAAATGTTTGAAATTGATAAGGGAGCGTTCGGCGCATTTCTGGCTGAACAGAGAAAAATAAAAGGATATACACAGAAAGAACTGGCGGGAAAGCTTTTTGTTTCGGATAAAGCGGTGAGCAAATGGGAACGGGGCTTAAGCATGCCGGATATTTCCCTTCTGGTTCCGTTGGCCGAGATCCTGGGAGTAACGGTGACAGAACTGCTGGAAGGAAGGCGGATGGATCACTCGATGGAGCTGGACACGGAGCGGGTGGAGATAATTGTGAAAAAGGCACTTGCCCTTTCAGGGGAAAGTCCGGAGAAGACAGCAGAGAGAAAGAGAAGGCTGAGAAGAATCTTTGCTGTATGCGTTCTCGCTGCAATTACAGAACTGGCGGGAGCGTGGTGTTTTTTCAGAATGACCGGCGAGAAGGAGATATTTTTAAAACTCATGACTGCAGATGGTCTGCTACTGTTATTTGGGACGTATATATGTTTCTTTATAAAGGAAAAACTTCCGACCTATTATGATGAAAACAGAATCCATACATACAGTGATGGAATATTTCGAATGAATATGCCGGGGATGAATCTGAACAACAGTAACTGGCCGTGCCTTGTGAAAGTGCTCAGAATCTGGCTCCTGGCTGGAATAATAGCCGCGCCCGTTATCTGCGTGGCAGTATATCTTCTCCCCGTAAATGGCGATTTGAGAAATCTAATATGGAAAATAATTTCAATGATGTGTGTGGCAGGAATGTTTCTCTCTATATATATTGCATGTAAAAAAGTTAGCAAGCGAACAAATGTTGTGAAATTGTATTAAAAATTCTGAAAAATGCGTGTATATATCGACGTATTGATAAAAGACGGAAACAAAAAGTGGGAATATTGAAAAAGTCTGGAATTTATGCTAATATCAGTATGTTTTACTGGGAGTATATAGTCATTTTTGCATTGCAAAAATGGCACTAGGGGTTATGAAGTTGCAAAGAAGTTCGATCTTTTATAGAAATGAAGGAGTGATGACAAAATAGATCGAATGAGGAAATTGCGGCATGCTGCTCCGCTCAGGGCGCTGGCTGCCGCACTTGCGGTTATTCTTGCCGTTGCGATGTTCCCGGTGAATTATCTGACGGTACATGCGGCGGGGACAACCTTAGTAACTGATGATGGAGCGGTCACATGGGATTTTCGAGACGACACATCACCGGTTTATACAGCTTATGAGGATGGTTCGCTTAGTGTGACAAGTGTGATTTCTTATAATGGAAAGCAACACGGTGCAAATATCGATGATGGTACGGTATTTACGATTGCAGTTCCAGCCGGACTGACCACCCTTACATTTGGCGTGTGTACATATGGATCTTCAAAGGCTGTGATCAAAGCGGGTGATGAGGTTTTAGCCTCTGAGTTTTCTTTGAATTACGACTCGGCGTCCGGGATGGATGGCAAGGAGTCTTCCATCCAGTACACATCCGATGTACCGGCAACAATTACGATTGAAGTGACTGGTACTGGTTATCTCCACTATATAACAGCAGAAACCACTATCCCTCTGCAGGTAGCAGCAGTCAGCGGTACGGTTGTTGATGCTTCAGGAGACAGTGCTTCTGTTGATGGAGAAACACTTTTGTTTACAGATGAATTAGAAAGTGTCGTTAAAGCGGAAATTGTTGATGGCGCGTACAGTGCTTCGCTGCCGATCAATCACACCTACACAGTCTCGTTTGAGAATTCAGATGTATATGAGATTACTGGAGAGGACACAATTGATCTGACAAATGCTTCAGATGGAGATACAGTAACAGCGGATCTTACATACCGTATGGTCTGGGATACTTCTAAAATCTTTAGCTTTACGATTAATGATACAACATATATGGTAACACCGGGAAATTCACCATCAGATGATTTCGAGGTATCCGCGGAAGGCGGAAACGGTTCCGTAGAACTTGCGACAACAGATACAGCTATTATCTGGGCGGATCTGGCAGGCGCAGGACAGGGAACTCTGATGAGTGACACACTGGAGAATGTCAGTGAGAATGTTACATATGAGATCTCAGGAAATACGGTTACCTTTACTTATACAGATACGGCAACTTCACCGTCCAAGTATACGGTTCAGGTGAAAGACAACAGTGCGTCCGGTACGCCCCATGCGAACGGAAACACGACAACTTACGACTTTGGCGACGGAAGCATTGTTTCCAAACTTTATAAGGATGGTTATTCGATCAGTGGTGGAAATTCCGTAAAATCAACGGACGGTCTGGTTACTCTGACAGGAAATAACCGTATTCGTTATAATGATGCTTCTCATGGTATTATGATCGGAAATGGTGATCGGGTCAGCGTAAAAGTTGCGGGAAACGCAGCAGTTGTATTTGAACTCTGCTCTTATACAGCTGATGGCAGCACACTTACTGCAGAGGCGGATGGAGACGGAACAGTAGATCCGGGATCAGCTGCTGCCAAGGCTGCTTCAGAAAATGATACGGTTACATTTACCTATACAGGTGAGGAGACAACTCTTACATTTACATATAATGGAAACGGTTCAGGTTATCTTCATTCCATGGATGTGACCAACGAAATGGAAGAGACAGATATTACAGAACAGGATGAGATGCCTTCTGTTTCCGGAACGGGTCTGACAGCAGATGCAGCTGGACAGCGTCTGACACTTAGCCAGGACGGCGGCAAACTTCAGACTGGTTCTGCATTGTCTGGCGTGGGTTACTATGGATTTGATCTTACAGCGGATATGAATCGTCTTGAAGCTGATGTTACTGTGAATGAATGTGGCAACTCATCAGCAAACGGTGTGTTCTTTGGCGCGTTTAATGATGATGCGATAGCTACGCTCGGCATTAGAAACTCAACAAATATCAGAGGAATCCATCTGAATGATAACGCAGAGGTGAGTGCGACAGGACCGAATGAGACGATTGCGGCCGGACAGACCGTGCATTTTACTGCAGAGAGAACAGAGAGTGGCCTGACAGTAACAGCTTCTCTGGCCGATGGAACAGAATACAGCGTTAATTATGGGGAAAAGGACTTCATCTTTGACGGCGGACTGGAAGATACAAAGCTTTCCTTCGGATTTGTGCTGGCGGGTGCATCCGTTACAGTAACAAATATGAAGTATTACAATGCGGATGGAGATTCCCTCTATGATCAGAATGAGTGCTATGAGCCGATCGGTACAGCGCCGGTTGTGAATTCTGTTCAGGCGGCTGTGTCAGATACAAGAGATTCCATTATCATTTCATGGAACAGCAGCGAGCTTGCGGACGGAGACGGACGTTATGTCATTCAGGTGAAAAAAGACGGCGGTGAATGGGAAGATCTGGCGGAAACCACAGATGGATCTTACACTTATCCTGCTGATGAGCCTGGTACCTATGAGTTCCGGGTAGGAGGAAAACTTGGCAGCGAGGGTGAAATAACGTACTGCGACCAGACAGCAAAAGTAGAAGATTATCTGCCGGCTCTGTCTACGCCGGTACTTACCCTGACAGCTGGCGCTGATTCTATCGGTCTTTCATGGGATGCGGTAGAAGATGCTACAAAGTACGAGGTTTACAGATATTCATCGGACGATGGCGCTGAAAAAGCGGCGCTGATTTATACTGCTGATGGAGCGGATGCTGTTTCCTATACAGACAGTGATGTTACTGCTGAAGTTCCGTATTACTATTATGTAATTGCTTATCAGTTTGAGGGTGATACGGAGGTGAACTCCAGTAATCCGTCCGAGACAAAGTGGGCGCTGCCGACAGCGGGGCATACAGGCGATTATGTTTACGAAGATAATGCCGCTGTAATTACACTGACAGACTGCCCGAACAGTACAGTGTCTCAGAACGCTGTTACACTTGCGGGAACTGTTGATCGTGCAGGTAAACTCAGCGTCAATTTAAATGGTACACAGAGCGCAGAGCAGGAGATCACGACTGAGGGCACATTCAGTTTTGATCTTAAGCTGGAGCCAGGAAGAAATAATGTGGAGCTGATCTTTACAGATAATGAAGGAAACGAGACACGCCAGTCATATAACTTTGTTTATCTGAGCCAGTATGATATGGTGGTTGACGCATCTTATACAGGTGAAGATGGAGCGGAAGTAGATGGAATCCCGACATACAGTACTGTACAGGCTGCTGTGAATGCTGTTCCGGCGGATAATGCAGAACGAAAAACGATCTATATTAAATCGGGTGATTATGAGGAACGTCTTGTTGTTGAAAGTCCGAATATCTCTCTGATTGGTGAAGACAGGGATGGAGTACGTATCCATTGTTATCCGGCTGATCTGTATCCGGACGATTCGACTTACGAAGCGGGCGGAGACATGAGCAAACGCTGCGCAACCTATGTCATGGCAACGGCAGACGGATTCTCCGCAGAAAACCTGACATTTGCCAACGACTATGTTTATGGCACAGCGGATGGAAAATCAAATAAATCCGCAGATGCGCTTCGCTGTGATGCAGATGAAGCAACATTTGTAAACGTAACGATATCCGGTGTTCAGGATACTCTGTATATGAATGAGGGTAACCAGTATTATGAGGGATGCCGGATTGAAGGCCTGATTGACTTTATTTATTCAGGCGACGCGGCAAGGGCCGTATTCAATGACTGTGATCTTGTATTTGTTTATGAAGAAAGCCATCCGAACGGAGGATATGTATGTGCTCCGAGAACGGCTGCAGATGCGGAATATGGTCTGATCTTCAATAATTGTGCTATTACATCAGAAGAAGGATGTGAGGATGGTACATTCCATCTTGCAAGACCATGGGGACCTGATGCTTATATTTACTGGATTAACTGTTATATGGGAAGCGCAATCAATGCAGATGAACCATATGCGGATATGAGCGGTAATGCATTTACAGAGGCAAGATTTTTTGAAAGCGGATCTTATGGTCCGGGATATGCGATAAATGCAGACAGAAAACAGATCTCTCCGACTGCTGCTGAAGCAGTGCTTGCTAATCTTGGATGGAATCCGGAGGAAACGCTTCAGAATGTAAGTAATTCCTATGTGGATCCGGAACTGCCGTCTGAGCCGGAAGAACCACCGGTAGATCCGGATGAGCCGTCGGTAGATCCAGAAGAACCACCGGTAGATCCGGATAAGCCGCCGGTAGATCCAGATAATCCGGATACAGAAGAGCCGGGAACAGGAGAGGAACCTGGAACAGGAGAGGAACCTGGAACAGGAGAAGAACCGGGAACAGGAGAAGAACCTGGAACAGGAGAAGAGCCCGGAACGGGAGAAGAACCTGGAACAGGAGAGGAACCTGGAACGGGAGAGGAACCTGGAACAGGTGAAGAACCCGGAACGGGAGAAGAGCCTGGAGCAGGAGAGAAACCTGGAATGGATGAGCCGGAGAGCCCGAGTACAGAGAATCCGGACTCAGGAGATGCTTCAGATAATAGTGATAATGGAAATGACTCAAAACCTGAAGCACAGCCAGAGGGTGATGACAGCACCGGAGCGGCAACAAATAACAAAAATAATGCCGATAATCAGCCAGCTGCAGCAAATGCAGCTGTTGAAACCGGAGATGACACGAATCTGTTCGTATGGCCGTCACTGGTAATATTAGCAGGAACTGCAGCTTCGATTACACTTGTCATCAGAAGAAAGAAAAACTAACCAAAAGGTTATCATACCGAAAATGAAAACTGGTGATCTGTACAGGCTATAGCAGACTGTACAGATCACCTTTTCTTTTGCGGCTATTGCTATTGATTAAGCAATCCGAGTATAGCCAGACGAGTTTGTGTAAGAGCGTTATATGCCAGAATTGTGTGAATTGTCTGAAATAAATAAAAAACAAGAAAAACGTTGACAATTCCTTCCGGCAGTGATAAGATAACACCTGTCGCTGAGGACGGGACTTGAAAACCTGCAAAAAACAGCTCAGCCGGAGACGCGGAGGCGGAACAGCCGGGGAGTGAAAACGCAGGATGGAGGGAACCGGAACGCTTTGAGAAAGCCTGGAAACAGGCCGGACAAAAACTTGAAAAAAGTTGTTGACAAAGCGGAGCTGATGTGATAACCTATACAAGCTGTCGCTTGAAGCGGTTCGAAAGAAAGCTGAGACGACAGAAAAGAAAAATAAAAAAGTTCTTGACAAACGAAATGAGTTTTGATAAAATGTCAAAGCTGTCGCTTGAAAAGAACGACAGGAACCTTGATAACTGAACAATAGACAACAACCCTTGAAAGTTTCTTTGAAGAGAAAATTTCTAAGAACGGTTCATACGAACCAAACAACAGTAAAAAGGG
>CALWBC010000056.1 GCA_944375755.1 uncultured Mediterraneibacter sp.
GATGCTGGATAAGGTAATCGGTGTGGGAGAGATAGCGATCTCAGACCACCGTTCCTCTCAGCCAACCTTCGAGGAGTTTGCCCGGATCGCAGCAGATGCCAGAGTTGCAGGAATGCTCTCCGGGAAAGCTGGGATTGTCAATGTTCATCTTGGAGACAGTGAACGGAAGATGGATCTGATCGAACGGACAATCCGCGAAACGGAAATTCCGGCATCTCAGTTCCTTCCGACTCACGTTAACCGCAACGCCGCACTCTTTGACGATTGTCTTGATTTTGCGGAACAGGGCGGCACCATTGATTTTACAGGGAATGAGGATATAGACTACTGGGAGACAATCTGCGATGAGGTGCGGGTCTGTACGGGAATCCGCAGACTTCTTGACAGAGGTATCTCCAGTGACCGCTTTACGATCTCTTCAGATGGACAGGGAAGTCTGCCCGTATTCAATGAAAAAGGAGAATTCCAGGGGATCGGCATCGGGAAGGCGTCCTGTCTTCTCAAGGAAGTAAGAGAGTGTGTTCAAAAAGCAGATATTCCACTGGAAATCGCCGTAAAGGCCATCACTTCCAATCCGGCATCCATCCTGAAACTCGGAAATAAGGGACATATTAAGGCGGGATATGACGCTGATATCTGTCTTTTGACAGACCATGCGCTGGAACTTGACACTGTAATTGCAAAAGGACGCATTATGGTAAAGGACGGAAAACAGCAGGTGTTTGGAACATTTGAAAACAGAATCTGATTTTCTTTCACAAAGCGCGCTGTATGTGATAGAATAAGCGTGTTATGATAAACGAGGAGGAAACAAGTAATGAAAATAGCTGTGACTTATGATAACGGAAATGTATTTCAGCATTTCGGAAAAACAGAATTCTTCAAAGTGTACGAAGTGGAGGATAACAAGGTTGTCTCCAGCGAGGTGATCGGCTCTAACGGAACCGGCCACGGCGCCCTGGCAGGACTCCTTGCGGACCAGAACGTGGACGTGCTGATCTGCGGCGGTATCGGCGGCGGAGCTCAGGCTGCTCTCGCGGAAGCCGGTGTGGAACTGTGCGCAGGCGCGGAGGGTAACACGGATCAGGTTGTGGAAGCCTATCTGAAAGGCGAGCTTGTATCCACAGGCGCAAACTGTGATCACCACCACGGAGAAGAGCACTCCTGCGGAGACCACGAGAATGGACATTCCTGTGGAGATCATGAAGAAGAGCATTCCTGCGGCTCCGGCTGCGGCAGCTGCGGCGGAGGCTGCGGATCTCAGCCGGCCATTACAGGACGCAATGTGGGCAAAACATGCAGGACTCATTACAGAGGAACTTTTAACGACGGGACTCAGTTTGATTCTTCTTATGACCGTGGCGAACCGCTTGAGTTTATCTGCGGAGCAGGGCAGATGATCCGCGGATTCGACGCGGCTGTAGCTGATATGGAAGTGGGGCAGGTTGTAGATGTGCATCTGATGCCGGAGGAAGCTTACGGCATGCCGGATCCGAATGCAATCTTTACCATGGAGATCGCACAGCTTCCGGGATCAGAGGAACTGGAGGCAGGGCAGCAGGTTTATCTGTCCAATCAGTACGGACAGCCTTTCCCGGTAAAAGTAACGGCAAAAGACGAGAAAACAATTACTTTTGACGCTAACCATGAGATGGCAGGGAAAGAGCTGAACTTCAGAATCGAACTTGTGGAAGTGAAATAGGGCGGCAACTATGTTTCGTGAACTGCGAAGAAAAAAACAGAAGCTGTCCATGACGGACTGTGTTGAGATACTGAACAGAGGGACATCCGGCGTTCTGGCTCTTGCCGGAGATGACGGCTACCCTTATGCACTTCCCATCAGTTATGTATATGATGGAGAGAAACTTTATTTCCACAGTGCGAAAAGCGGTCATAAACTGGATGCCATTCTCCGCAATCCGAAAGCCTCGTTCTGCGTCATTGACAAAGATCAGATCGTTCCGGAGGAATACACAACCTATTTCAGAAGTGTCATTGTGTTCGGAACAATCCGGATTCTGGAAGATGACGCAGAAAGATGGAAGGGGATTGAAAAACTGGCACTCAAATACGCGCCTGATGATACGCAGGAGAACCGTAAAAACGCAATCGAAAGGGAATGGAAGCCTCTGTGTATGCTGGAAATGACACCGGAATATATATCGGGAAAAGAAGCGATTGAGCTTGTAGGGCGTTGACCCTGACCGCATATGGATATGATTCAAACTGGGAGGAATTTAGAATATGATACGAGTGCTTTTCGTCTGTCACGGCAATATCTGCCGTTCGACCATGGCCCAGTTCGTTTTCCAGCACATGGTCAGCGAATCCGGCCTTGCCGATTCTTTCTATATTGACTCAGCGGCAACCAGCTGGGAAGAAATCGGCAATCCGCCTCACTATGGCACCCAGCGGAAGTTAAAGGAAGTCGGCATTCCCTGCGGCAGCCATCGGGCGCGCCAGATGCGCCGGGAGGAATACGGCCAGTTTGATTATATTATCGGAATGGATTCCTGGAATATCCGGAATATCAACCGGATTATCGGAAACGGAGATCCTGATGGAAAGGTTTCAAAGCTTCTGGATTTCACGGACCGGAAAGGTCAGGATATTGCGGATCCCT
>CALWBC010000057.1 GCA_944375755.1 uncultured Mediterraneibacter sp.
TACCATGACTCCGAACATTTCCCTGATTATCATTAACCGCTTTGCTATCTTTTACGGCGGAGACAACGCGGTGGCGGTTTACGCATGCATTGCCTATATTATCTGCATCGTATATCTGATTCTGCAGGGAGTCGGTGACGGAAGCCAGCCGATCATCAGCCAGTATTACGGAGAGAAAAAGATTGCCAGACTGAAAGAAATCCGCGGACTGGCATATGGTTTCGCATTCCTGCTCTCCATGGTCAGCTGCATCATTATGTATGTGACAAGAGACTACATCGGAATCCTTTTTGGTTCATCGCCTGAAGTGAATGCTGAAATTTCGAACATTCTGCCGATCTTTTTGATTTCCGTGCCTTTTGTCGCCATCTGCCGGGTTACCACCGCCAGCTTCTATGCCACGGAAGAAAGCTCGTTTTCCTATGTTCTGACATTTATCGAGCCGATCTTTATGCTGGTATTTATGTTTATTCTGCCTCCGCTTTTCGGCGGACAGATCATGATCTGGTGGAGCACCGTAATCGCCAGAATCCTGTCCGCTATACTGGCGCTGATTTTGAAACGCAGAGTGGACAGAAAGAAATTAGCGGTTTAATCCGGAAAAGAATATGAAAATTGCCTGAGCCACTGTCTCTTTTCTATATCAGATCAGTTAGAAAACAGCCGGCTCAGGCAGTTTTTACTTTTCAACGGAAACTAAGGCTATTACACAGAAAACCAGATACACCAGAACAGATATAACCGACGCCTCAATCCCAAAATCTCCGCCGGAAATCAGGAAAGATTTATTCTCCAGAACAAAATTAAAGATAGAGGCACTATCCGCAGCACTTCCGATATGCAGAATTCCGCCGACGATTATCATATTCCAGACCGCATGTACAGCCGCACTGTTCCAGATCGATCCGCTTTCATACGTAATAAGGGAAAACAGGATTCCCACAATACTCCCCGCTGCCACCAGCTGAATGGTGCTGACAACATCCAGACTGTTCCCTATGATATGCAGCAATCCAAAGAGAACAGAGGGAACTATGACAGCGATTTTTCTGTTGATTCTTCCTGTTGTTTTCATGATAACTTTCCTCTTTCCTTTCATTCTGCGTCTTATTTTAAGTGATCAAATTAAAACAATCGCCAAGGAAGTACTAAGGAATGGTAAAGTTTAATCGGGGACGTAATCAGCCTGGCTCTTACTGCGTCCCCAAATAAAATATTGCAAATATAATCAGATTAAATACATACGCAATTATTCTGTCATTCACACCTTTACTCAAAGCCAAAAACGCGCCCCAAAACGCTGCCGCCGTCACAATCCCCGCCAGGCATATCTCCCATACCGGACTCCCCATCAGTATACATGTCACCAGTGTAACCCCTGCGCCCAGTACAGCACCGGCCAGCCCATACGCCTCAAATATCTTCTTCTCCGGCCACGGCACAAACATCCCCAGCCGATGTTTCGCCTGAAACTTATTCGCCTGAACTGTTATTGTTCCTCTTAGCGATGTAATGGCCATCGTATAGCAGAGAACGCCAACCATCTTCGCGACAGCCGGATATTCAAGGAAAGGGATTCCTGCGGCTATATTTGTTCTGTTTATAATCACTGCAAATAAAACCGGAACTATCAGGATGATTTTTACCCCTCCGGAACTTCTGTACAGTTCTGTGCTCGCTTTCCACAAAAGAGCGTATTCTCGTTTTTCCAGCATTTTATCGAACTTTAACTTATATCGTTTATTCGCCTTCTGCTCCGCCATGATCTGCTGCATCTGAGCCATGTCCGCGTAGCGGCTGGCACAGTCAGTTCTCTCCTCGGACAGAGCATCATTAAAGTAGCGCCCCATGTCCACCCTGATCATCTTACTGCCGCATATCAGCATGACAATCACCGCAGCACAAAGCGCACAGATCCAGAGACGATTTTCTGAAGCCATGACAAATGTCGCGCATGAAATCACATAACCACTAATCCAGATAAATGGATTGACCCGGTTATATTTCATCCATGCGATCTGACTGCCTTCTGACAGAAAAAGAAACAGAAGGATTCCCAGCCACACAGTCTGACCAGTCAGACACAAACCTGTAAGTATAAGCGCAAGCACTGCCGCTATTGGGATTTTTGTGATAACCTTTTTGAGAATTTCAAATCTCACAATCCTGGAAAATGCGTCCGAATTATAAAAAAACTGAAGAGAGGCCGGATGAATCCTGGCTGTCAGCCTTTTTTGAAACAGAATAACAGCAGCCTGAATCAGACAAATGGCGACAAGCAGTTCTCTTGTATGATTCCGGATAATCTCCGCATTTAATGACACAAGATTCCAGCTGTAAGCGATACCAATGCAGGCAGTAACCAGCAGCGCCACAGCGCCGCCCGTATAGTTTTTCAGCAAAATGATCATAGCCCGGACTTTCTGAAGCAACAGGTATTTTACCATAATCTGTCCTCTACTGCTCGTGAACCGGCACTTCTTCTTTATTCCTGGAAAGATGGATATACAGCTTCTCCAGAGTATCCCACGGTGTGCCATGAGTCAAATCTTCAAAAGTGCCTTGTGTTATCAGTTTTCCCTCATCGATAAAAATATAATAGTCACAGATGTTTTCTATCACTTCAAGCAGATGTGTCGATAACATTACCGTACGTCCATCTTCTTTTTCTTCAAGCATAATGTCCTTCAGGACTTTTATCTGCCCCGGATCAAGACCGGAAAATGGTTCATCCGCAATCAGCAGCTCATGATTTCTGAGCAGCGCACATGCGATTGACAGCTTCTGTCTGGTCCCTTTTGACAGTGCCATCGGATACTTGTCCAGATGTTTCTTTAACTCCAGCCTGCTCACCAGCACATCGATCTTCGCCCTTGTTCCATACATGGCAGCAACAAACTGCAGATGCTCCATGACAGTCAGCTCTTCATAGAAGATCGGTGAATCCGGAATACAGGTAATCGGATATCGTTCATTGCTTATTCCGTATATATCTTCTCCCCGGTAGATAATACTCCCGGAATCCGGTTTTAAGTATCGAATCATGTGCCGGATTGCCGTCGTTTTCCCTGCGCCATTTGCGCCGATCAGGCCCACCACTTTATTTTCCGGCAGCACAAATGACAGTCCGTCTAAAGCAAATTCCTGAGCAAATCTGTGAACCACATGGTTAAATTCAACCAGTGTCATTTGCCTCCTCCTTTCTCACCAGCTCCGAAACCAATCCCTAGCTAAATTATCACGTTTCTCCTGTTTCCTTACGATTCATCTCATCTACAAATGCCTTCTCCCGTGCAGTGAGTTCCACCCATGCAGGTCTGAATCCACATTTTATCGCATTGCGGACGGATTTGATATTTGACCACGCGGCACAGTAAAACGGTACTTTCCCGAGCTTCATTGTTTCCATGGCAAGTCTGCTGGTAATGGCGGACGCAATGCCCTGCTTTCTGTATTCCGGCAGTACGTCCACACCGATCTGATACATGGTTTCACAGTCTGCCGAACATCCCGCCAGTCCTGCAAGCTTGCCGTGATCAAACGCGCCTACGGCCAGCTTATCCAGATGTTTTCTGGCTTTACACAGCGCATTTGCCCATTCATCCGTATAATACTCCTCAAAATCTGCTGGAAACAGAACTCTCAGCTCATAATTGCAGGGCAGCTCTCTGACGGCATTTATATCCGGCAGAAAATACTCCGCCATAAAACAGACCTTGTAGTCAAACTCTGCCAGCCGCTCATTAAGCGCAATCACATTCGGTGATTCGAAGCAGTGCTCAACCGCATATTTTCCTATGTACCACTCCACCGTTTCCTTCATCCGCGGGCTGACCTGAGCGACTATATTGCTGCCGTAGGACACCAGATCACACTCGAAAGGAAGTGACAGATAGGCCCTTGCCTTTTCATTTTTGCGGGATAAAACCACTTTGTTTTCCGCAGACAGGAAATCATCCGGATCACAGTTGCAGTCATAAGCAGACTGCTGTAATGCAATTTGAAGTATTTCTTGATTTGTCATAGCGTTTTCCTCACTCACCGATACACCACATACCGGTCATGCGGCATATCCACACCTTTATAATGCTTCGTCCATCCGTCTTCCTTTTTCATGCCGTTTCTCAGGGCCACTTTTTGAGAAGCCGTATTCGTATCCCTGATAATCGAGCAGACTTCCTCTGCATCCAGCTCTTCAAACGCATACTTTTTGCAGGCACGGGCCGCTTCTGTGGCATATCCCATGTGCCAGTATCGCCGTTCAAAAAGATAACCGACTTCCAATACTTCTTTCCCTTTCCACTCCTGCATAGTCAGGCCGCACTGGCCGATCAGTTCGTCCGTCTCTTTTAGAATCACCGCCCACAGGCCGAAATCCCATTTCTGATATCTCGCAATCTGACGATCCAGCCATTCCTGTACTTCGGCGTCGCTGAATGCCCCTTCATAGGCATACATTGCCTCGCCATCCTGCAGTGTTCTGCACAGAGCCTGATAGTCCGACTGATTTAATTCCCGTAAATACAGCCTCTCTGTCTCAATGATTACAGCATTCTTTCCCTTCGTTTCGTTTTTCACACCATCCACTTCTGTTTTCCCTCTTATCCTGTACTTTGCAACCATCCGCCCTATTGTATTCACGATAAGGCGGATGGTTTCCTTCGAAACGCTGTCAATGTCCTCTGCGCTTCTCTTTTCGTTTCTGCTGTTTCAGATCAAATTTACGCTGTCTCTCAGCCTCCTGCTGTTCCCTGCCTGTTTTCCTGCGTTCGACTTTCATCTCTTCCCGCTGCTTCTTAAGCGCCTGCTGGGATTTCGTTCCTATACCGGAATTTGCCATCTGCTTTTTCGCATTGCGCAGTCTTCGTTTCGGGTTATCCGCAGTCTTCTTTACTTTGATTTCAACAGTCGGACTGAACCTGAGCCTGCTGTAATGTCTGAGGATGAAATCTCTCACTTCATAATCTTTCGGTTCCGCCCCGAATGTCACCTTACATACGGACAGCTCCCCGCCGGATATACGTTCAAAAACCCCCACCCAGAACGGCTCCTCAAAATAAACTGTCAGCTTTTCACTTGTCTTGTCCATAACGATCCCTCCTGAATAAAATTTGTTATGGACAAAGAACGGACAACCCGGGAGGGGCAGGTTACTTACCCTGCCTCACTGGCAGGACGGCCGGGCTACCTACCGGCTCTGGCACATCCAGACGGATGCACGTTGCGTTTTTATCTTTGTCACTTCTGATTTATATGATGCACACCCATGTGCGTCATATCATAATATAAATGCTTTTACTGTTTCTGCATCTTCACCATACACTCTTTTCTGTAGAACGCAATTCCGTACTTCAGAATGTCCTGATATCCTTCCGTCCTCAGTTCTTCCTCATACTTCTGTTCCTCGATCTGCCGGAGCGCCTCATCACATTTTTCTTCCATTCCCTGATATGTCCGGGACACTTTGATCTCCATGATCACTGCCTTTCCCCGAACACTCGGGTATTTCAGCACGATGTCCGGCCTTCCCACTCCGGATTCCCGGTTGGAAAGTACGATGTAATTTCCGATATTCTTCAGCATTTCGGCAAGGAAACCGTGATAATAACTCTCCTGATAATCATAAAAACTGATTGTTTCCATCAGATTTTCCGAAAGAATCTCCGACATTTTCCCGGTATCACCAGTCAGAATACTGTCATACAGAGGAGAAAGTTCTTTCTTCTCCGTCTTTTCTTCAAACCACCGCAGAACCGCATCCATGCCATAAAAATGCCTCCCTTCCAAAAGGTAGTTTCATTTTACTACGTTTGAAAAGGAGGCGCAAGGAGACACCTTATTGTCCCAGTATCGTTTCATCTATGTCATGAAGTAAAGGAGGCAGACGCAATTCGCTTATCTCCGCATCATCTGCTTCCCCCATGCCATCCATCCGCTCTATTTTACTTTCCAGATATACCGCCAGTATTTCAGGTTCAATATAACTATGCAGATTCCGGTAACGATATCCGCCAGGAAATACCGCAGTCCTGTATTTTCCACAGGAATGATCCCCGGCAGAAAAAAGATCGAGAACATCATCACACCGCCCACGGCAATCTGAAATTTTTCCAGCTTGTGTTTTTTATTCATATCTCTAGAGGTAATGTATAGCAATACGATTCCGAGCAGAATGATCGCCATCCAGTACAGTTTATTCGAGCTGTACAGACCGGACGAATAACCGTCCCAGCCTCCGTTCATTGACGCAACCGCTGCCCAGCGTCCGATCAGCATTTTTGCGTTTCTTTGTTTTTCTTTTAATTGCTCTTCTGTTTTTTCTTCCTTTATCCGCTGTTCTTCCTTCTCCTTTTCAGGATCGACCAGTTCCGAGACACTCATTTCAAACAGCGCTGCCAGCTCAGCCAGATTGGCAGCCGTCGGTCTGCTCTTTCCGGATTCCCATTTCGCTACCGCCTGTCTGCTGATTCCAAGCTGATCGGCTACATATTCCTGTGACATCTTCAGCTGTGTACGCCTGGTTTTTATATTATCACTCAGTGCCATAACCAGTCCCTCCTCTCACCCGGATTATAGCGCAAAAGAGCGGTTACGCGCCAGCAACTATTACGCAACCAGCGGTTTACAGTTCATACGTTTTCTTTTATTATGCCAGATCATAAAAGAACCGTCATCAGATTTTTCCATCTTGACATAATGAATTTCACTCCCTATAATATATCTGTTTGAATCCAAACTATTTGATTTCAAATTTACAGGCATGAGAATCGGATAATCAAAAAGGAGATGATACCATGTCCCACTCATTTCACTATCTGGTTATGGCGGAACACTCCATGTTCCAGAAAGAGCTTTTGACAAAACTAAAAGGCAGCGGTCTGACCATCGGGCAGCCCAAGGTCCTGGATTTCCTGAAGGATCACAACGGTGCCAGCCAGAAGGATATCGCCCGGGGATGCCATATCGAGCCGGGCACGCTCACCACACTTCTGAACCGCATGGAAGAATCCGGACTTGTGGAACGCCGCATGTTAAATGGAAACCGCCGCAGTTTCTACATCTTTCTGACCGAAACCGGAAGCCGGAAACTGGAACAGGTATCAGCGGCATTCAAAGAGCTGGAAGACGAAGCATTTCGCGGAATTTCTGACACAGATCGGGAAACATTTATGGATCTTTTCTATCGTATTTATGAAAATACGGCATCAGAGGGGTAACACACTGCAGAACACATTTTACTTACAAAAAACATATTCAGACGATTCAAGTAGATGGTCCGCAATGCGCACCATCTACTTGTAACGGTTCAGCCGGCTCCTCAAAAAGCGCGAGGAGCTCACTGCGGCTGAACCGCTACTTCTATGTCTTTCGAGGGAGGAATGTTAAAACTATGGAAAAACTGAAACGCTACATTGTATTTTTAATCGGACTTTTTATCAACTCGATGGGAGTCAGCCTCATTACAAAGGCCAGTCTCGGTACATCCCCGATCTCATCGATTCCCTATGTGCTCAGCCTGAACTTTCCATTCACTCTGGGACAGTTCACCATCGCATTCAGCCTGCTGCTGATCGTGATCCAGCTCATCATACTCCGCAGAAACTTCAAAGCGGAACATCTGCTCCAGATTCCGATATCCATTCTTTTTGGTTATTTTATCGACCTGACCATGGTGATGCTCTTCTTCGTCAATCCGCAGACTTACATAGCTTCGCTGGCCTATCTCCTGATCGGATGCGTGATTCTCGGATTCGGAGTTTATACGGAAGTCCTTGCCAACGTGGCAATGCTGCCCGGCGAGTCCTTTGTCCGTGCGGTTTCTTCCACATGGAAGACGGAATTCGGTTCCACAAAGGTTGCTTTTGACGTGTCTCTGACTGTCATCGCAGCTGTCCTTTCCCTGTTCTTTGCCCACCGTCTGGACGGAGTCAGAGAGGGAACCATCATCGCCGCGCTGCTGGTCGGATTTATCGCCCGCCTGTTTGGCAGACATTTATCCTTCCTGGAACCACTGCTTTTCTCCGCTTCAGCCAAAAAAGAGACTGCAGGTTCTGCCGAATCCCGGAATATATCAGACCAGCCTGAACCGGTACAGTCCGAAGCAGCCACGGCTTCTTCCGAGCCGCTTCACCCCGGGACTCCATCCACGGCTTCCTCTGCCGCAGAGTCGCCGGTTATTGTAATCGGACGCCAGTTCGGAAGCGGAGGCCACGATATCGGAAAAGCACTTGCGGAAAGACTGGGCTACGCCTTCTATGACAACGAAATCATCCAGATGACCGCAGGATCAACCGGATACACACCGAAATTCATTCAGGAAAAAGAGGAAAACATGACCAACAGCTTCCTTTACGATCTGGTCAACCAGATGTACATTTATTCCGATACACAGGAAGCGCCCCAGGATAAGATCTTTGAGTCCGAAGCGGCCGTCATCAGAGAGCTTGCGTCTAAAGGCAGCTGTGTCATCGTCGGACGATGCGCGGATTATGTGCTGCGGGAACGCCCGAACTGCCTGAAAGTCTATCTCCACGCCTCCGAAGAATACCGGACCAGCCGGATTATGAAAGCAGAAAACTTAAGCCACGATGATGCCCTCCGGAAAGTCCGCCAGGCCGACCGCCGAAGAGCCGACAACTACCGCTATTACACACGGCGGATCTGGGGACACTCCAGAAACTACGATCTCACGGTAAATACCGAGATCGGATCAGAGGCTGTACAGGATGTCATCTGCAGGATGATGGAATTAGAGTTAAAACGGAATTAATCCCGTACAGAAGAATTTAAAAAATGAAATCCCGCGGAGCTCATCTCCGCGGGATTCTGTTTTTCTCTTTCGTCTTCCTTCCTGTTTATCGCTTTCTTCTCTGCACCAGCATCACCAGCCCGACGCACATCATCGCAATCGCCAGAATGTGAATAACGGTACTGATGGAAGCAGAAATCGAGTCATCCACCAGAGGCACACAGCAGTTAATCAGAAGTCCCATAGAAATCAGCGCAGGGATATTCTTCCCTCTGCGTTCCGAGGCAATCCCGCTTTTCTTTTCCTCCAGATCCGCCAGCACATCATCCGTCCGAAAAGCCGCATTTGCGGTTATCATTATACACACCAGAATCAGAATACCGAATATCCATGCGAAGTCATTTCCCATAAGGCCGGATAATACCTCCCCTCCGAAACAGATCAGCCCCAGAATCGTAACTGCCTTGAACATTCTGCGTATTTTTCTGTAATGCTCGATCTCCGACTCCACATCCGTATAGAGTTCAAATGGTCCGTCAGCCGCCTTTTTCCGGAGAATAATCCAGTAGCCCCAGAGCACCATAATCTCTACACCGAGTTCATTCATCAGCTCCCGGTACTCATTGCTGACCGCATACAGCTTATCACCGAAATCGATCTGATAAATGTATTCCCCTTTTTCACATTTCTCAAATCTGTAAAATCCGGCAAAGAATCCGGTCAGCGCCCATCCCTCGGCCGCCATTTCATTCAGCCAGGCCGTCTCAGTATCTTTATTGTAATATAATCGGAATTTAACCATCGCTCTCTTCCTCCATCAGCGCCGCATTGTCAAGCAGCTCCTTCAGTCTCGCCCTCTCTGTTTCAAATGCCTGCCGTCCAAGATCCGTAATAATGTATTCCTTCTTTTTCCTCGATTCCGTATCCTGACTGTATATCCTGATCCATTCTCTCTTCTGCATGGTCTGCAGAGCACCGTAAAGCGTTCCCGGACCAAGAACCACTCGCCCGCCTGTCAGCTGTTCCACCTCCTGGATAACTCCATAGCCGTGATTCGGCCTGCGCAGGGCCAGAAGAATATAAAAAAATGCTTCTGTCAACGGGGTATCTTTCTCCGACATCCTCTCACTCCTTTCCATTCGTCTCCTGATATATCGTTAAATGATATATTGCAATTATAATATATCGTAAACTGATATATCTGTCAAGACAGTTTTAAAATCTTGCAATAAAAAAATAACAGTCCTGCCCGGTTATTCCCGGACAGGACTGTTTTTCTGCGTTATTCTTATACTTTAAACCGATATCCCACGCCCCATATCGTCTCAATATACTGCGGGTGAGATGTATCGTACTCGATCTTCTCCCTGATCTTCTTGATATGAACCGTCACAGTCGCAATATCGCCGATGGATTCCATATCCCAGATTTCCCGGAAAAGTTCTTCCTTGGAGTATACATGATTCGGATGGCTCGCAAGAAACGTAAGAAGGTCAAACTCCTTTGTAGTGAAGGATTTCTCCTCTCCATTGACCCACACACGCCTTGCTGTTGTGTCGATTTTAAGCCCTCTGATCTCAATCACCTTGTTCTCTTCCACATTGCTTCCGATCAGCCGCTCATAACGCGCAAGATGCGCTTTCACTCTTGCCACCAGTTCACTTGGACTGAAAGGCTTTGTCATGTAATCATCCGCGCCAAGCCCGAGTCCTCTGATCTTGTCAATGTCATCCTTTTTCGCCGAAACCATGATGATCGGTGTATTTTTCTGATCCCGGATCTGCCTGCAGATCTCAAATCCGTCAACTCCGGGAAGCATCAGATCCAGAATAATCAGGTCAAAGTCGCCTTCCATTCCTTTCTTAAGTCCGGTCTGGCCGTCATTTGCCACCTCGACCTCAAAATTACTCAGCTCCAGATAATCCTTTTCAAGATCGGCAATGCTTTCCTCGTCTTCTACGATCAAAATCCGCTTACTCATCAATCGGTACCTCCTGATATTTTCTTATTACAAAATACATTGTCGTACCAGCGCCCTCTTCACTGGTTGCCCAGATATTTCCTCCATGTTCTTCCACGATCTTTTTCACGATCGAAAGACCGATGCCGCTGCCGCCCTTCGAGGAATTCCTCGAGGCATCCGTCCGGTAGAAACGGTCGAAAATGTAAGGCAGATCCTTTGCGGCGATCCCTTTTCCGTTATCGCCCAGTTCCACCTGGACGAAATCTCCCACGTCCTTTACTTCCATCGTGATCTTTCCCTTCGGCTTATCCATATACTTCAGAGAATTGGACACGATATTATTGATAACCCTTCGCAGCTGCTCCGGATCCACGATCACCTTGCAGTCCTCCTCCATGGCATTGCGGTAGGTAAACGAAACATTTTTCGCCTCCAGTTCCATATGAAGGTCTTCCGCACAGTCCTCAAAATAATCTTTCGCAGACAATGTCGCAAAATTGTATGGGATTCTGTTTGTATCGATCTTTGAATACAGAGTCAGTTCATTGATGAGAAGATCCATCTCATTAGCTTTATTATATATGGTCTTGATGTATCTGTCCATCTTTTCCGGCGTATCCGCCACGCCGTCCATGATTCCCTCCACGTACCCCTTGATCGCGGTAATAGGCGTCTTCAGATCATGAGAAATATTGCTGATCAGCTCCTTGTTTTCCCGGTCAAACGCCACCTTTTCCTCCGCGTTAGCCTTCAGACGCAGACGCATTTCCTCAAAATCCTGACAGAGCTGACCGATCTCATCATCCGATTGCTGGTGAATCTCGAAGTCAATATTCCCCTCCTTGATGTTTCTCGCCGCTTTCTGGAGCTTTGTCAGCGGAACGGATACGGACCGGTAGATCCATGAGATGAGCAGGGCTGTTGTGATAAACACAAGCAGAATATAAAGCTGCAGAATCTCTCCCGCCTCTCCTCTTCCGAATGTATGGATCCCGACATTCATGAAAATACTCGGCAGAATAATCACAGCCAGAAACACAATAATCAGTTTTGTTTTCAGTTTCATAGGCAGCTCCTTTCAAAGATAAGAAAAGAGACAGGACGCATCAGAAAGGGTCCTGTCCCTTTTATCTCCGTTTGTTGAATATTTTACAAATATTTCTTCAAATCGTCAACCTTGTCAAGTTTTTCCCACGGCAGATCCAGATCATTTCTTCCGAAATGTCCGTAAGCCGCAGTCTGTTTGTAAATCGGTCTGCGCAGATCCAGCATGCGGATGATGCCCGCCGGTCTGAAATCAAAGTTCTCGCGGAGAATCTCCACCAGTTTGTCATCGGTTACTTTTCCCGTACCGAATGTGTCAACCGAGATCGATGTCGGGTGCGCCACGCCGATCGCATAGGAGAGCTGGATCTCGCATCTCTTCGCAAGTCCTGCCGCAACCACATTTTTTGCTGCGTAACGTGCCGCATATGCTGCTGAACGGTCTACCTTCGTGCAGTCTTTTCCGGAAAAAGCCCCGCCGCCGTGACGTGCCATTCCACCGTAGGTGTCCACGATGATCTTACGTCCGGTCAGTCCACTGTCCCCGTGCGGTCCGCCGATTACGAATCGTCCGGTCGGATTGATAAAGAATTTAGTATTTTCATCAACACTATCTTCAGGAATAATCGCATCGAAAACATATTTTTTAATATCCTCGTGGATCTGCTCCTGGGTCACCTCCGGATCATGCTGCGTGGAAAGCACAACCGCATCCAGTCTCTTCGGAACACGGTTCTCATCATATTCTACTGTCACCTGTGTTTTTCCGTCCGGACGAAGATATGGCAGTGTACCATTCTTTCTCACCTCAGTCAGACGGCGTGCCAGCTTGTGTGCCATCGCGACCGGGTACGGCATATATTCCTCTGTTTCATCCGAAGCATAGCCGAACATCATTCCCTGATCACCTGCGCCGATCGCTTCGATATCATCTTCGGACATTGTATGCTCCTTTGCTTCCAGCGCCTTGTCAACGCCCAGCGCAATATCCGCGGACTGCTCGTCAATGGTGGTGATCACGCCGCAAGTATCCGCATCAAATCCATATTTTCCTCTTGTATATCCGATCTCGCGCACTGTATCACGGACAATCTTCGGAATATCCACATACGCTTTTGTAGTAATCTCGCCCATAACCATAACCATTCCGGTTGTACAGCACGTCTCGCATGCCACACGGCTCATGGGATCCTGCTCCATCAGCGCGTCCAGAATCGCATCAGAAATCTGGTCGCACATTTTATCCGGGTGTCCCTCAGTGACAGACTCAGATGTAAATAACAGTTTTTCCATATTACAGATCTCCTTTCTGTGATCGCGGCATATGCCGCTGACATAACTTTCTCTTGTCGGATTTTCGTCAGGCAAGGATTGCCTGCGCAGATGTACTCCGGCGGCTGCCGGGCTTGCACGAGCGGACGAGGGAGTACATCTGCATAGGCAGGCTGCCAGCGACCAAGATGAAGCGAAACGGAATCGAGGTGCAAGCAGGCAATCCTTGCCTGACGAAAGAAAACAGCCCGCGTAAGCGGACTGTCTGTTTATCATAACAATCCTCTTATTGTTCGATTACTCGCTCAGGTTGGCACCTTCCTGTCAGGGGTTGCCGCAGCTTCACAGATCCTTTGTATCTCCACTGCTCTGAATAAGAGAAAGTCTGTTTATTTAGTTTCTAAATGTTCCACTAAGACACTTTACTCTGTACACGCTCAAATGTCAAGTATAATTCAGGTATTTCGTATATTAACGGGAAGGTTTCTTGTGGAAACAAAATTCAGGTGTTAATGAATTAACTGCCCGCTTCCGTTATCACCCCATCATCATCAATCTCCACATTTGGCGACAGCCCTTCAAGGAAATCGTACAGCTCCCTCTGCTGCGCCGGATCTGATATGTACTGTGTTGTCCGATCTGTCTGCAGGCAGGGCGTGAAAGTCATTTCTTCGAGTCCGTCCGGTGTAATGGTCAGATTCAAAAGCCCGGTATATTTCGTCTCATCATTAAACCAGAAGTCCCCCATGCTGTAAATCACCGGTTTCCCGTCCATATATTCCATTCCCTGCAGAACGTGAGGGTGTCCGCCTACCACGATATCCGCGCCGGCATCCAGGAATTCCCTGCCCTGCTCCGTCTGATAGGAAGCGTACTGATTCACATCCTCCGGTCCCCAGTGAATGTACGCGATCAGATAATCGCACTGTGCCGCTGCTTCTGATATCACCTGATCGTAGAGTGTGGTGTCATATGCCTCGAGTATTCCCGGTGTATCCTCGCCTGCTGCCGGAGTATACAGTGTCAGTTCGGCGTTGCTCGCCGCCACGAATCCGACCTTCATTCCATTAATGATAAAATAGACCGGCTGCTCAGCCTCCTCCAGATTCCTGCCGCCTCCCACATAGGGAATGCCCGCCTGATCCAGGTAATCCATCGTATCCAGCATTCCTTCCTCCCCGTAATCATAGATATGATTATTGGCAAGAGATACCAGATCCGTTCCCATCTCTGTGAGCAGGGACATTCTCTCCGGTCTGGCCCGGAATGTGTACAGCTTCCCGGCCAGAGCCTCTCCACGATCGCTGACCGTATACTCATGATTCAGATAGAAGATATCCGCGCCGTTCGTAATCCGCAGTATTTCCGGGGAGATGCACTGCTCAAGATCATTCACTTCATCGTACCTGTCCAGAACAAATCCGTCTTCTTCCAGACAGAGATCTCCGGCCACACTTACCGTTACCTCTCCAGCCTGAACTCCGTCCTTCATGTAAATGTTGTGTTCCGCAGCGGTAGCATCATCTTTCAGCCACCCATGATAGTCATCAGACAGCACATGCATGGTAGCTCCCAGAATATCGTATGCCTCTTCATCCGTGAGAATGCCGTCCGCCGCGGCCTCCTGCAGTCCTGCCTCCATTTTATCCGGGTACTGTTTCTCCACCCAGCCGGCAAACTTTTCAGCCTCTCCTGATACTCCCCCGCGATCTGAAGCCTTCTCATCCGCCCCCGCGGACGCACCACCCTTGCTCTCCGCGTTTACATCCGCCGATACTTCCTCTGTTTCACCGTCCGTTCCCGCAGCCGCGCCTCCGCCAGCCAGGAACTGCTCATATCCCGCAGCCACGGCTTCCCGAACGGTTTGGAACTGTGCCTGACGCTGCGCCTCATCCCTGCGCCCGGCACGGAATCTGACTGCCGCGATAATCACCACCGCGATCACGATCACCAGACACAGCGCGATCAGCATCAGCTGTCTCTGCACCTGTCTTCTCCGCCTCATGGCCGCTTCCTTTCTGCTCATCCTTCGCTTCCCGTTTTCCGCCATTTTCATACTCCTTCCAGGCTTTCCCGATATCGGGCAGTTTCTGCTTTTTCTTCCGAATTTTTTAAAAAAGGCAGAACCGCTGCTACGATTCTGCCTGATATTTTATCCTTTTAACTGGTATACGGTTTATCAGCCGACTTTTAATTTGAATTTCTGGATTTCCTTTTCGCTGGTTACTTTCTCGATCATACCGCCCAGGCTCCTGAGTTTTTCCTCAAAGCGCTCATAGCCTCTCTGGATATAAACGATATCATCCACGATTGTTATTCCATCAGCCGCAAGTCCGGCAATGCAGAGAGCGGCTCCGGCACGAAGATCCGGCGCGCTCACATGCGCCCCTGAGAATCTTTCCACGCCTTCTATTGTCGCAGAATTTCCTTCTACCTTTACCTGAGCTCCCATTCGTGCCAGCTCTGCCAGATATTTGAAACGATTTTCAAAGATACTCTCTGTAATCGTACTCGTTCCTTTGGCCAGCGCCAGCGTCACACCGATCTGAGGCTGCATATCCGTCGGATACCCCGGATAAGGAAGTGTCTTTACCTGTGTGCTTCTGAGACGTCCCTTGGACACCACACGAACCGCATCGTCAAACTCTTCCACCTCGCAACCGATATCAATCAGTTTTGAAATCGTCGCGTCGAGATGCTTCGGAATCACGTTCAGCACAGTGACATCACCCTTGGTGGCCGCTGCGGCAAACATGAATGTTCCCGCTTCGATCTGATCTGGAATAATGGAATACTCTGATTTGTGAAGAGATTTTACTCCTCTGATCTTGATCACATCTGTTCCCGCGCCCCTGATATTGGCTCCCATACTGTTCAGGAAGTTCGCGACATCAACCACATGAGGCTCTTTCGCCACATTTTCCATGATGGTAAGTCCCTCGGACATGGCCGCAGCCATCATTACGTTAATCGTAGCTCCTACGGAAACCACATCAAAATACAGATGTGTTCCTCTCAGGTGATCCGCCTCGGCAACAATCTTTCCGTGTTCAATATCGACGTCCGCTCCCAGCGCACGGAATCCTTTCAGATGCTGGTCAATCGGTCTGCTTCCGATATTGCATCCTCCCGGAAGAGCCACCTCCGCGCGTCTGTATTTTCCGAGAAGCGCTCCCAGAAGATAATAGGACGCCCTGATCTTTTTAATATATTCATATTCGATATCGTAATTGCCAATCGTACTTCCGTTAATCTTGACCGTATGTCTGTCGATCCGCTGAACAACCGCACCGATCTCGCTGATTGCCTCCAGCATGACATTGACATCATTGACATCCGGCAGATTGTCGATGAGAACCGTCTCATCTGTCATAATAGCCGCCGCCAGAATCGCAAGAGCTGCATTTTTGGCGCCACCGATCTCCACTTCTCCCACAAGCGGATTCCCGCCTTTAATAATATATTGCTCCATTTTGCACCTCAACTTTAAACTTATTATCTTATTTGTATATCCCCTCTGTGCCGCATGTATATGTGAGCGGCTGCCCTGCATACACCGCGGTAAAAGCATGCGGTTTTAAATATAAACACCCCAAACCGCACCGTCGGTGTTATTATAGCATAAAAAGCGCCTGTTTTAAATCGCTTTTTCACAATGATGCTCTCGCGGCAGCTCAAACCCGGTCTTTTTTTTATTTTTTCCTAATTTTTCACCTGGTTTTCGTCTTTTTTCTGTCGCTTTTTTATAATTGTTCACTTCATCCAGCACATTTTTAATCGTATCTTCAATACGGTTGCCATCCACGCACACAGTAATATCAGCATATTTCTCAAAATACGGCACCCGCTCATCGTACAGATCCCGGAGTGTCTGACCCTCCCTGAGCACAACTCCGCGCTTTTTCGGATTTCTGATTCTCTTCTTTATTGTCTGATAGGACGCTTTTAAATATACAATCGTTCCGATCTTTCTATAATGTTCCATCGCGTCGGCGCAGTAGATTACGCTTCCTCCCGGGGAAATGACGGAATTTCTCACATTCACCCCGGCATTTACCTGATTTTCAATTTTTAAAAATCCATCCAGCCCCGACTCTTCGATAATCTCACGGAGCAGTTTCTTCTCCTGATCCTGAATCAGAAGATCCGTATCGACAAAACCCATTCCAAGCCGTTTTGCCACCACAATACCAACCGTGCTCTTTCCCACGGCAGGCATACCGATAAAAATGAGGTTCTTTTTCATATGTTTCTTCTCTTTCATCTGTCTGTCAATTTCATCTGTCTATCAATTTTGTCCTCTGTTTTTCGTTACCGCCGCCTTTACAGGGCACCGTTTGAGTCAGTAAATTCTTCTGCATCTGCGCCGGTGTCCGCACCTGCGTTTGTACAGTTCCTGATAAAGCATGACTTCCGTCAGATCGCGCAGAAATTCCAGACTGACATTCTCCCTGTCATTTCCCCTCTGATCCGAATCCGCACGGCCTGTCTTACGGACGTCTCCCGACACCTGAAACATCCGCTCATGTCTTCTGACATTGTCGCAGATACGCCTGCACATCATTTTAAGCTGCAGTTTATCCGGATATTCGTCATAAACCATACTGTTCTCATACTCCATCCTGTCGCATTCTTCCTCAACATAAGGCAGAATCCGCTTTGGCACATCAGGATACAGGCTTTTCAGATATTCAAAATCCCTGCGGTCCGCTCTCTCATCTTCAAGCGGAAACGGCATGGGATACGCCATATAATAAGGCAGCTTTTCATTCATGTTCATGGATTCACCACTCCCAGACAGACATTATATGACCAGTATATGCCTGCCGCGGAATGAGGGTGAATCTTTCTACTCGCTCTCTCTTAAGATTCTCTGAACCTCAAGACGGGTTTCGCCGATTCCGATGATATCATCTCTTTGTATTACCACCGGACGGTCAATTCTCATTCCGTTCAGGAACGTTCCGTTTCTGGAGCCTTCATCTTTCAGGTAAAGCTTATCTCCCCTGTGCACAATCGCGCAGTGAATCTTCGAGACTCGGCCGTCCCCCATAACCGGAAGATATTTTTCATACATGCTTCCGTCTTTACCGCGGCCGATTCCAACCGTCTCGTAAAATGTAAAGCTGTATTTGTCCCAGCTGTCGATATCTTCCAGAATAATTTTCCACTGCCGTCTCTTCTTTCTTCTCGGCCCGCGCTGAACCTGCTCCTGCTGCCGTCCCGTATTCCGGGACTGACGGCGCGCCTGCTGCATATCGTAGTCATCCTCGTCATACTCATAATCATCGTCACTGCGCCGCCGGCGGTTTCCCATCACTTTTGCGGCCATGGCTTTATTCTTCTTTATACTTTTAAAGGACACTGTCAGCATACCCACACAGCCGGCAGCGAGCACAAACATCACGATCCAGTACCACATAATATTTTCACTCCTTTGAAATTTAATACTACTATAATTTTGTCCGCCGGGCAAGTATTATTGCCGGTTTTGTCGAATCATGCGGTAGTAAATCCGGATGATGTGTGTTAGAATATGCATAGTGCGGTCGCCCTGATATTATGGGCAGACCATTACAGAAAAGGAGGCTTCCATGAGTACTATCCGACCATTTAAAGGCATACGTCCTAAAGAAGAGCTGGCCGCATCCATCGCCGCACTTCCCTACGACGTATACAGCAGCAGCGAAGCAAGAAAAATCGTGCAGGCCAATCCCCTGTCATTTCTGAAAATAGACCGGGCGGAAACCCTTCTTCCGGAAGGTACCGATATCTATTCCCCGGAAGTATATAAGACGGCGCGCCGGACCCTGGATGAAATGATTCAAAACGGCTCGTTTGTACAGGATACGGAAGACTGTTACTATATATATGCCCTTACCATGAACGGCAGGACGCAGACCGGACTCGTCGCCTGCGCTTCCATAGAGGATTATCTGAACAATGTAATTCTGAAACACGAGAACACGCTGGCAGCAAAAGAAGAAGACCGGATCCGCCACGTGGACGCCTGCAGCGCCCAGACAGGCCCGATCTTTCTCGCATACCGGCCTCACCAGGAGATCCGGAAGATTCTCGATGGTGTAAAACAGGAGCAGCCGCTGTATGATTTCATCAGCGATGACCAGATCCGCCATCAGGTATGGATGATCTCAGACCGGGAATTAATCGGGAAAATTTCTCATTATTTCGCCGGAATTTCTCATCTTTACATCGCTGACGGCCACCACAGAGCCGCCTCCGCAGTCAGGGTGGGACAGCGCAGAAAAGCACAGAATCCGGCTCACACAGGCAGGGAAGAGTACAATTTCTTCCTGTCTGTTCTCTTCCCGTCCGACGAGCTGAAGATCTTCGATTACAACCGGGTGGTTACTGACAGGAACGGGTGTACATTTGACGCAATTCTTGATAAGATAAAGGGTGGATTTGAGATCACACAACTCCCGTCAGGCCCGTACCATCCCGCCCGCAAAGGAGAATTCGGCATGTATGCCGGGGGAAACTGGTACCGGCTTGTCAGCAGTATACCGGCCACAGGTGACCCTGTCACGGATCTTGACGTATCCGTTCTTCAGGATCACATTCTGGCACCTGTGTTCGGAATCAAAGACCCGAAAACCGATTCCCGGATCCGCTTCATCGGCGGCATCCGCGGCCTCCATATCCTGGAGGAAATCGCTGACAGTTCAAACGGGATTGCGTTTTCCATGTATCCCACGTCCATGGATGAACTTTTAAATGTAGCGGACGCCGGTATGCTCATGCCGCCCAAATCCACATGGTTTGAGCCCAAGCTCCGGAGCGGCCTGTTCATTCACCGGTTTTAGTCCGGAAACATATTTCAAGAGGAGATGTAATAACAATGGAAAGAAATGACCTTTGCTGGTGCGGCAGCGGAAAAAAATATAAAAAATGCCACATGCCCATCGAAGAAAAAATGCTTCTGCATAAGGAAAAAGGCGAAATCGTCCCTTCCCGCAAACTTCTGAAAACACCTGCACAGATCGAAAAAATCAGAGAGAGCGCGAAACTCAACACAGCCGTACTCGATGAAGTGGCAAAACATATTCACATCGGAATGAGTACGGAAGAGATCGATCAGATCGTATATCGTTTTACAAAAGAACACGGCGGCATCCCTGCCCCCCTGAATTATCAGGGCTTCCCCAAAAGCGTATGCACCTCAATCAACAACGAGATCTGCCACGGAATCCCGGATAAAAATATCTACCTTAAGGAAGGAGATATTATCAATGTAGACGTATCCACCATTCTGGACGGCTATTTTTCAGACGCCTCCCGTATGTTTAAAATGGGAAAAGTGTCCGAGCGCGCCGAACGTCTGGTACGGGTAACAGAAGAATGCGTGGAACTCGGTCTTGCCGCGGCAAAACCGTGGGGACACCTGGGAGATATCGCTGACGCCATCAATACTCACGCAAAAGCCAACGGCTACTCCGTAGTGGAGGAAATCGGCGGTCACGGCATCGGCCTTGCCTTCCACGAAGATCCGTTCGTAAGCTACGTAACACCAAAAGGCAGCGAAATGCTCCTTGTTCCGGGCATGATGTTCACCATCGAGCCCATGATCAACGAGGGAAGTCCTGACTTCTTCGTAGATGAAGATAACGACTGGACCGTATACACGATCGACGACGGACTCTCCGCTCAGATCGAGTACATGGTGCTGGTCAAAGAAGATGGAATTGAAGTGCTGACGAAGTAATGCTGAGAAATCCATCTTTTATATGAGTATCCGTTTACAGAGCGGTATCATAACGCAAAACCGTTCCGCTCTACCTCAAAAATTTGGTCGGATGTAACAAAAAAGCCAGATGTGCGTCAAATACGACGACTTCATCTGGCTTTTTTTAACATCCGGCTCAAATGTTTTTCGGAACGCCCTCACTTGATGTTTTGCTTATATGATACCGCTCTGTAAACTGGGCTGCTCCAAATCAGAAAGCTGAATTTTCAGCATCAGCATCCGGAAAAGCCCTCCTGTCGCAGCCGGACAAAAACTGCCTTCGGCAATCTTTTTTCAACTGCTGGAAAATCCGCTCTTTCCGACAGGAATAAACAAGTTTCCGGCACTGTATCATATAAGCAAAACATTAAGTGAGAGCGGTCCGAGAATCGTTGGTTCTGCCTGTTAGGCAAATCATATGGGAGTGCCTTTGCACGAGTATATGATTTGACGTTACAGGCATTCCAACAGTCGAGGTAGAGCGGAACGGTTTTGCGTTATGATACAGTGCCGGTAACGAATGATAATCCCAGTCAGAAAGACGAACTGTTCAGCATGTACAGATACTTCTCGTAGTCAACACCCTCGTCTCTTGGCACACCGCTTCCCACGGAATCCCGGATCGCCCTCCCGATCATCTCTCCGGCGAGTTCTACGCTCTCTTCCAGCGCATCCCCTCTCGCCCGACCTCCCGCGATCACGGAAGCGAAAAGATCTCCGGTTCCAGAATAGCTGGCATCCACAAGCGGAAAAGATGAGAATACCGCCTTTTCTTTTGTGACCGCCAGATTTCCCATTTTTTTCTCCCCTGTGCTTTCATCTGTAACACGGATTCCCGTGACTACCACTTCTCCGGTTCCTCCAGACATCATCTCTCCCGCCATCTGCTCCGCGATTTTCAGAATCTCACTTTCTTCCGTAATCTCCGCCGCCAGACGGCTGTCCGCTCCGGTCAGAAGACAGAGTTCTGTCAGATTGGGCGTCGCAATGTCTGCCCGGGCAGCCAGTTCCTTCATCTCTGACTGAAATTCGGAACTGAATATGTCGAATCTTGATCCGTTGTCTCCCATTACGGGATCTACAAGAAGAAATGTATCTTTTCCGTAAAATGCGTCAAGAAAACCGAGTATTTTTCCGATCTGTCTGTTTCCGGAGAGAAACCCGGTACAGATCCCGTCAAAACTGACATGCATCTTCTCCCACTCTTCACGGATCGCATCCATTTTATCCGTATAGTCATCATAAAAATAGCTCGGAAAACCGGTCTGCGCACTCAGAATCGCCGTGGGAAGGGGGCATGGCTGTACCCCCATCGAGGCAATGACCGAAATCGCCGCGGTCAGAGAACATCTTCCGAATCCTGATAAATCATTGATTACTGCTATTTTCTTTGTCATATCCTTCTCCCGTAAATATCTGTCCATGTACTACTGGTTTAACCCTGATATCATAACACAGATCAAAATAGATGTATATTACAAAACGGACGGATACCGCCGAAAGATCAGCTTTATCCGTCCGTATAAATCAGGTTTTTTCTTTTTTCTTTATTTGTGTACTGTTCGTATTTCCGCTTTTATCGCTCTCTTTTTCTCCCAAGACAGCAGACAGCTGCCGGAATGATCACCGCAATACAGATTCCCATGCTCACAACCGGTATAAACAGCGAGATGCCGTCATCACCGGTTTCCGGAGTTTTCGCGTTTTTCCCTGCATTTCCTGCCGCTGCGCTGCCGGCTGCCCCGGCAGGCTGTCCCGATGTGGTCGTATTCTCAGAACCTGTCGGTTCTTCTGATGTAGCCGGATTCTTCGGATCTGTCGGCTCTTGCGATGTGATCGGATCCTTCGGATCTGTCGGCTCTTGCGGTGTGATCGGATCCTTCGGATCCGTCGGTTCTTCCGGTGTAATCGGATCCTTCGGATCTGTCGGTTCTTCCGGTGTGATCGGATCCTTCGGATCTGTCGGCTCCTCCGGTGTGGTCGGCTCTTTCTGATCGTCTGCCTTCTGCTTCACTTCTGCCGTCACGCTGTCCTGTGCCGCAATAAAGATCTTCTGTGTTCCATCGATTGTTACGGCACCTTTTACGATATACGTAATTTCCGCCGTCCCGGCGCCTGCAGCCGTGACATTGCCATCCGCGTCAACCTGTACTACTTTTTCGTCACTGCTTGCATATACTCCCTGAAGGGTTACTCCGTCCGGAAGACTGCCTGATTCATATCCCGCTTCAAGAGCAGTGGTATCTCCCTCCGTCAGAGAGAGTTTCTCAGCCAGACCGTTAATATGAGGAACAACCTCTACCGTCTCTTCTGATCCGCACACGCAGCGATAAGTAACCGATGCCGCTTTATCCCCGGTCATATCCGCGGCTTCTGCTGCTGTTCTTACGCACGGTGTATCCTGCTGAAGTACAGTTCCGCAGTCTGCGCAGAGTGTATCATGGATTCCATCCCCCTGATCCGTATATGTGAGATTTTCATGAGCGCGAAGCACCATGTGATCCAGGCTTCCCCATCCGCCTGCATTTATTCCGATATGCAGCGCCAGACGTACTTCCGTCGTATCATCAACATGGAAAGTCAGACTCTGAACCGGCCACTGTGCGCCTTCGCCGCCCTGGATCCATCCGCCAAGCACGGAAGGTTCACCGGAGGCCAGGACATTCCCCTGACCATCCAGGATACTGAGAGCAACCGTATCTCCCGCATATCCCATGGATACCGTCTCCAGGGTATACCATCCTTCATTCAGTGGTTCCGGAAGCGTATATACAGCCTCCCCATCAGCCGCGTCCACACTGTACCAGTGCAGCGATGTGGTTCCTGAATATACATCACCTGCCGAGGTGGTCAGATCAAGCGGACCGCTCACTTCAAACGCGTCCAGGCTCTCAAATTCGGAAACCGCTTCATCGGTAATCAGATTTTCCTCTTCTTTCCCCTGAACTGTCAGTGTGTAAACCACTTCCGTCTCTGTAAGCCCCGCATAGTTTCCGGCTGTCACTTCTTTTGAAAATGTAACCGTTCCGGTCACCTCATATTTCCCCGGTATCTCTGTGTTAATCTCGGCAAGATCCTCCTGGTTCCAGACAACCGGTTCATCCACCGCACCGTCGTTGTATACGACCTGTACGGTTTCCGGCAGAGAATAAGTTTCTCCCTTTTCGACAGTTTCCTCCGGCGCGGCTATGCTGTTCACCGATGTCCGGTCAGATACGGCTCCTGTCCTTACATAATCCCATACATGAAGGCTTTCCGTTGGCGTTCCATCCGCGTAAAACATCGCCTGATTATCGACTGCTGATCCGCCGTACCATAATCCCGCGTCATCCGGATCATACTCCGCCGCATAGCTGGAAGCCCATCCGGAACCGTTTGCTTCCCAGAGCTGACTGTTCTTCGCAACCTGCGCATCATATTCCGCTCCGGTAAGACCGGTAGTATCTCCTACGGTGATCCATGCCGGTTCCCAGTAGTAAACGCCAAGTCCTCCTGCCTCATTTACCGCATTGATAATATTACGGATACAGTCTGCCTGGCCCTGAACACTGAAGGGATACGCCATATTGGTATCATTCTGACCTTCACGCACCGTATTGCTATGGCCATCCGTATCCGCCAGCGTATAGGCGTAGCTTGTTTCCGCAACCATCACATCTTTTCCATATGTTTCCCGCACTGCCTGGAACTGACTCTTCAGATTTTCAAGAGTTCCGTGCCAGTACGGATAGTATGATGTGGCAAGGATATCATAATCCACCTGATTGTCTGAGAGACGCTTTGCCCAGTTAGTGAGCTGATTCTCTCTCTCCGGATTTGTAAAATGAATCACAACCCGGATGGACGGATCATAGGCACGCACTGCTTCCGCTCCGGCATTAAACAGTGTGCACATATTCTCAGTGCTTCCGGATTCAACGAAATCATTTGTCGTCTCATTTCCCACCTGCACCATGTCAATATCCGCGCCTGTTGCTCCAATCTTCCCAAGAGCGTCCGCCGTAAACGCTTTCACCGCGTCCGCCTTCTGCTCCAGACTATATCCCTGCCATGCTTTCGGAGCCTGCTGTTTCCCCGGGTCCGCCCAGAAATCAGAATAATGAAAATCCACCAGCATCTTCAGTCCTGCCGCGGAACATCCGCGGGCGATTTCAACCGCTGTATTTACATCATTGTCTCCTCCGCCGTATCCGTTCCCTTCGGAATCTCTCGGATCATTCCAGACACGGACACGAACATGTGTAATCCCGCAGTCTTCTTTAAGAAATTTGCAGAAATCCGTTATATTATCAATTGTATTTCCGTCAAAATCCTTATATGTAACCCCACTGTTAAACTCGGATATTACGGATGAAATATCAAGTCCCATGATAAAATCATCTGACAGATTATCCACTTTGTCCACATCAATGGCTCCTGTTACAGGCTCCGTATCATCGTCTCCGGATGGCTGTCCTTCCGTCACATCCAGAGTAACCGCCGTTCCCTCGTACAGTTTTGTTCCCGCAGCATCCTCAAGCGTCACTGCGATATAGTACGTACCGGCGCTCGGAACTCTCACGTCAGCCGAAAGCGAAAGGCCGCTTCCCGCCTCAGGATTTACATCCTCTCCGTAATTTGAATATTCCGCGTCTGAATTTCCATCCGTATGGTCGCCCCACACATCTGTCCACCACCAGAGTTTTAATCCGGCTTCTTCCAGATCCGCAACTGTATCTCCGTTTCCTTTTACTTCCGCCGTAAGGTGTACCGTACTTCCCGCTGCCGGCTGATTATCATCCGCCGTAACGACTACGGTGTAGCCCTCCTCCTGCGCGTCCTCTCCTCCTGCCGGTTCTTCCGCGCGCACAGTTGCGGCTGACATCGACAGAACCAGACAGATCGCTAGGAACAGCGCCGGAACCTTTTTCCGAAGACTCCTCATAATGTTTTGCATGTCACTTCTCCTTTCCAATAAACCTCCGCTTAGAGCAAGCGGTTGCGCTTAATTATGCAAAACAAGTATACACCTCACGTGTATTTTCATCAAATAATTCCTTTTGTATTCTTACTTTTTCTACTTAATGCACAATTTTGTTTCGCTTTATTTGTGCAATAAGCACTTTATTTGCGCATTTTGCGCATTTTTATCTTCTATTACATGGATTTTCCCGATCGGATAGGATAAGATTCCTTCCCCGATCCGATCACCGCGATACCTCACTCATCTCGCGGCATTGCCGCTCGATGACCGTTGCCCGGAGGATACCCGCTCGTGCAGGCACAGCGGTTGTCCTCCGGACGTATCGCACAAAAAAAGAATCCTGCATCGCAGGATTCGCTTTCACCGCATCGCCCTCTCCCGGGCGTCCGGCACGTCTGTTATTCTCACAACATTTCCGGCAGGCAGATCGGCTTAAACACTGTTGCCGAATGCCGCCCCATATTGATCACGATTTCTCCATTTTCTACAATATACTCATCGTAAGCTGTCGTATACCCGTCTTCATATGTATAGATCAGCCGTTTCATTCGTCCCTCACGCGGCACACCGCAGAGCCATACAGGAACCGTAACTTCTTTTAATTCCTTGCTGTTATTCAGGATTACAACGATCTGCTCTCCAGCCTGGAATCTGGCATATGCCAGCACATTATAATCAGCGAACAGAAGCTTGATGGATCCTGTCCGGATCGGCTTTTCTTCCTTGTGGATACGGATCATCTCTTTGTGGAACGCAAGCAGTTCCATATCTTCATGTCCCCACGGATAAGTTCTGCGGCTGTCCGGATCTGTAAATCCGCACACACCCACCTCGTCGCCATAGTAGATCGTAGGTGCTCCTACCCAGGTCATCTGTACCGTAACCGCCTCACGCATTACTGCAGGGTTGACTCCCTCCTGAGCCGCTTTCGCCCCTACATGTTCCGCTCTTCCGACGATATGGTTCGTCCGCGTCAGGAAGCGGGAATGATCATGGTTGGAAAGTTCATTCATGGCCACCTGCAGAGAAGGCGTCAGCATGCTCGCCATAAAATGCCGCATCGCGCCGACAAAGTTATCCGGGTTGCCCCACAGATCCGTACGCCGCTCATCGCTGTGCTTCTCCATTCCGGTAAGGAACCAGGTCAGAGGTTCCATAAAAGCGTCATAGTTCATAACGCTGTCCCACTCATCTCCCTGAAGCCACTCGATCGGATCTCCATAATGTTCCGCCAGGATAAGCGCATTGGGATTCGCGGATTTCACTTCCTTGCGGAACCGCTTCCAGAACATATGATTATACTCATTGCTGCATCCCAGATCCGCCGCGACATCCAGACGCCATCCGTCTACATTATAAGGCGGAGAAACCCATTTCCTGCCTATATCCATCATATACTGCTCAAGTTCCGGGGAATCCTCATATGCCAGCTTCGGCAGAGTATCATGTCCCCACCAGCCGTCATAGCTTCCGTTATACGGCCACGCGGACTCGCTGTTGTCATGGAAATGGAAAAATCCCCTGTACGGGCTGTCCGCGCTGACATAGGCTCCCTTCGGATATTCCGGCCTCTGTTCATATATTCTTTCTCTGTCCAGCCATTTATTAAAGGAACCGCAGTGATTGAACACACCGTCCAGGATCACTTTCATCCCGCGTCTGTGCATCTCCTCCACCAGTCTGGCGAAAAGTTCGTTGCTCGCTTCCAGGTTCCTGATATCTCCGACCCGCTTCTGATATTTTGTGGCCCCGACATTATCCCGGGCTCCCTCCGGGAGATTTTCCCCTCCGTCGGCCACGATCTTTCCATAGTGCGGATCAATATAGTCATAGTCCTGAATATCATACTTGTGATTGGACGGAGACACGAACAGCGGATTGAAATATATCACTTCGACTCCCAGATCCTGGAGGTAATCCAGCTTATCCATCACCCCCTGCAGATCCCCGCCATAAAAATTGCGGATATCCAGAGCCGCAGGCACCTGTTCCCAGTTTTCGATCTTCGCGCTGGGAGCTCCAATATAGATATACTCCCCGTTCTCCACATCATTCGATGGATCTCCGTTGCAGAAACGGTCTACGAAAATCTGATACATTACTGCGCCTTTCGCCCAGTCCGGAGTTGAAAATCCCGGAACAATCGTAAACGCATAATAGTCTTCTCTGTGATCCGAAACACCATACCGGTTAAAATACCAGATCTGCTCTCCGCTCTTGATCTCAAAGGAGTAGCGGAACGGTTCGTCCCCCAGCTGCCACTCGATCTCATAAAAATCAAACTCATCTCCGGAGCAGATCTTCCACATCGCATAACTGCGGTCTCCGACCAGCAGGCTGACCTCCTCCACGTCGTTATGCGCCGTCCGGAATTTCAATATAATTTTTTCACCCGGTTTTGGTTCGGCCGGAATCACATAATCCTGTGTGCCGTCACAGAACAGCGCTTCTCTGTTCATAAAACTCAAGCCTCCTTAGCGCCGCTGTCCTCAAATAGCGCTTCAAACTCGCTTCTTGTTATCTTCTCCTTCTCGAGCAGAAGTCTGGCACACGCATCAAGCACATCATGGTGCTCCTGTATGATCGTACGCGCTTTCAGATAACACTCATCAATAATTCTCTTAACCTCTTCGTCGATCGTGCCTGCAACTTTTTCTCCATATCCGCGGGATGTGTGTCCGAAATCGCGCCCGATAAACACTTCATCGCTGTCATTGTCATAATTGATCAGGCCAAGTCGCTCCGACATACCAAACTTGGTGATCATTGATTTTGCAATCGCGGTAGCCTGTTTGATATCCTGTGACGCGCCTGTGGTAATGTCATCAAAGACCTCTTCCTCAGCCACTCGTCCGCCCAGAGCCACCGTAATCTCCTGGAGCATATGTCCTTTCGTATTAAACATGTCATCACGCTCCGGAAGCGGCATCGTATAACCGCCGGCTCCTCCTGTCGGTATGATGGATACGCTGTACACCGGTCCCACATCCGGAAGAACATGGAACAGAATCGCGTGTCCCGATTCATGGTAGGCCGTGATCCTGCGTTCCTTCTCTGAGACAATCCGGCTCTTTTTCTCCGGCCCGATTCCCACTTTCACGAACGCGTGCCGGATATCCTGCTGCTGGATAAACACACGGTTGTCTTTCGCCGCCAGAATGGCAGCCTCATTCAGCAGGTTCTCCAGATCAGCCCCCGTAAATCCCGCGGTTGTCTGCGCGATCTGCTTCAGATCCACATCCTCTCCCAGCGGTTTGTTCTTTGCATGGACTTTCAGGATCTCCTCCCTGCCACGCACATCCGGGCGGCCTACGATTACATTTCTGTCAAACCGTCCGGGCCTGAGGATGGCCGCATCAAGGATATCCTTCCGGTTGGTCGCCGCCATAACGATAATTCCCTCGTTGACGCCAAAACCGTCCATCTCCACAAGAAGCTGGTTCAGCGTCTGCTCCCTCTCATCATGTCCGCCGCCGAGACCGCTTCCGCGCCGTCTCGCGACCGCATCGATCTCATCGATAAATATGATACACGGAGCGTTCTTCTTCGCGTCCTGGAACAGATCCCTCACACGGGACGCGCCTACGCCAACGAACATCTCCACAAAATCAGATCCGGAAATGCTGAAAAAAGGCACTCCCGCCTCACCTGCAACCGCTTTGGCCAGCAGGGTTTTACCGGTTCCCGGAGGTCCCTCCAGAAGCACTCCCTTCGGGATTCTGGCGCCTACCTGAACATATTTCTTCGGAGATTTCAGGAAATCAACGATTTCCTCCAGCTCTTCCTTCTCCTCCTTCAGCCCTGCCACATCCTCAAATGTCACCTTGATCTCGTCGTGGTTCGTCATCCGCGCCCGGCTCTTCCCGAAGTTCATCGCCTTGGCGTTCGCTCCGCCGTTCTGCCGGTTCATCAAAAAGAAGATGAGAAGCACACCGCCCAGGGTAATCAGCAGAGGCAGCATCACGGTTGTAAATACAGACTCCTCCGGCACGGCAGAAAGTTCATATACCACACCGTTCTGATCCAGAAGATCCTCCACCTTTTCCACATTGGACACATTGACAGATCTTGCCGCATCTTCATCCTTCAGCATGAAGGACACCGTACCTGTAGGCACGGCGCTGTTCTGATCAATATATACTTCCGTCACATTGTCCTGTTCCACTTCGGAGATGAAATCCGTATAACTCATCTCCTGCCGGTGCACTTGCAGCCGGCTCGCCATCCAGAGCACCAGCACGACAAGCACGATAAACATCAGTATTGTCGAGCTGTTGACGCTCCTGTATTTTCTGTTATTGTCCAAAATTTCCGCTCCTTCCTATTCTTCCAGACCTTCCACCACGCCTACGTAAGGAAGATTTCTGTATTTCTGGGCATAGTCCAGTCCATACCCCACCACGAATTCGTCCGGAATTTCGAACCCGCAGTAATCCACTTTCACATCTTTCACTCTTCTGTCCGGTTTGTCCAGAAGGGTGCACAGACGGATGCTGGCAGGATTTCTCTTCTTCAGAACATCAATCAGGTAATAAAGTGTATTTCCCGAATCGATGATATCCTCAACAATCAGCACCTCTTTATTTTCAATTGACTCGTCCAGATCCTTTGCAATGCGGACAACACCGCTGGAAGCGGTTCCGTCGCCGTAGCTTCCGACACACATAAAGTCCATGGAAACCGGCACCGTGATTCTTTTTGCCAGCTCGCACATGAAAAATACGCCGCCCTTTAACACACAGATCAGATGGATCTGTTTTCCTTTATAATCTTCGCTGATCTGTCTGCCCAGCTCCCTGATTCTCTCGTCCACTTTTTCCTCCGGAACAAGTACTCTGATCGTCTCTGACATTTTTCTTTTCCTCCGTTATCTTTATCTCAAGAATCTTCTTCGTTGTGCTTCTTACCTGATACGCCCGGCTCATTCTTCTTCCGGGAATCCAAATGATATGTTCTCCATCAGCTATGAGAAGCATGTTTTCTCTTTCCTCCCGCGGGATCTTTTCATTGATAAAATAGGATTTCAGCTTCTGGCGTCCCCCTTTCTCATCCACCGTCAGGTAGTCGCCGCTTCTCCTTGTCCTCGCGTAAAGACTGTATTTTATTATATCATAATCAAACCATTTCGTGTAGCTTTTTTGCGGGATCTGCATCGCTGCGGACACATCCTGTCCTGTCAGGAACCTGCAGGTTACCGTCCCCTTTCCGCCCGGCAGCCGCACCTCTCCCGGAACCTTCAGCTCCACTCCCTGCGAAAGCGCATCTTTTTCTCCGTCTCCGGAAAGCTCCTGCTGCCCGGACCGCTTTTCCCCACGCGCCGAAGGACAACGTTTCAGCAGAATTCCATCATAGGTCCGAAGCGCTTTCACATTCCCCGGCAGATCTGCTTTTCTCCCCGTCTGCCGGTCAAAAAGAGCCATAAGATCCTGAACGTGTACGGCCTCGATATCTCTCTGGCCTCCCCGCACATGCGCAATACAGTCTCTGAGCAGCTGTTTTTGCACGGCAGGATGCTCCCGGCGGAAAGGCTCCGCTTTTATGCAAACCATTTCTCCCTCCGGCAGTTCTTTCCCGGCGGATGCCGTTCCGGGCCAGACGGTTTCCACACAGCGCTTTTTCGCTGCCTCCACGCCCTGTTCCAGATAGCTCCACACATCCTGCGCCTGTCTGGACAGTTCATCCAGATGGCGGCACACACCGGCATTGACCTGCTCCGCCAGCGCCGGCATGATGTGGTGCCGGATCCGGTTTCTCGTATAGTCATCCCCGCTGTTTGTCGCATCCTCGCACCACCGGATACCTTTCGCGCGAAGACAGTCCTCAATCTCCCCGCGTCCCAGAATCAGAAGGGGTCTGATCCACCTGCCGTGAACCGGCCGGATACCGCACAGGCCCTTCAGTCCCGTCCCCCGCGCCAGGTTCATCAGAACCGTTTCCGCATTATCGTCTCTGTGATGAGCGGTAGCGATTCTGGTTTCCTTGATCCAGGCGCCGTCCTCGGTCCGGCACATTGACTCAAATGCCTCCCGGCGGACCATTCTCCCTGCTTCCTCGGTAGATTGTTTCCTCTTTCTGGCAATTAATTCCACATTTTCCCGAAAAATGCGGCACTCCACTCCCAGCGACCCGCACAGCGCACGCACATATTCTTCATCCGCGTCCGCCTCAGCTCCCCGGAGCCCGTGATTCACATGGCACACCCGGATGTTAAATTCCAGTCTTTCTCTGAGCGCACAGAGCACAAAAAGCAGGCATACCGAATCCGCTCCTCCCGATACGCCTGCTATCACCGTGTCTCCTTTCCGGATCATCTGATATTTACGGATAAATTCTTCTACTTTTTTCTCTGTTCTTTCCATCATATGTAAACTATATACAATTCATTCCGAAAAGTAAAGCGCTTCGTTCATCCTTCCCAGATCCCCACTGCCAGAACCGTCATGTCATCCGCCGGCTCTTTCCCGGTCCATGCCAGCACCTGCTCCAGTATATGATGCGCCATTTCCTTCGGATTTGTGATCGCACTTCCCTGTATAATTGTTTCCAGCAGGATATCCTGCTCCCCCACCGGAAGGGCATCCAGAATCCCGTCGGTCACCATAATGACGAAGTCTCCGTCTTCCAGCTTTCTGCTGACCGAATCGATTTCAATCCGGTTGACCACCCCGATCGGAAGGCTGGTGGAACTCAGGTGCTCCACCCGGTCCTTTTTCTTAATAAAGGTAGAAGACGCGCCTGCCTTGATAATCTCGCACCTGCCTGTATACAGATCAAAAACCGTCATATCAACTGTGGAGTAATGGATCTCTTCCCGCCCCATCACCAGAGTCGTATTGATCATCTGGATTGCCGTCTTCTCCGGGAATCCCGCATTCAGGAGCTCCTCCAGCAGTTCAATCACAAGCGTGCTCTCCCTGCACGCTTCTTCCCCCGCTCCCATTCCGTCCGAGAGGACCACGGCCTGACGCCCTCCGGGCAGCTCCATCATGGTAAAGTTATCCCCGGAGATCCGGGAGCAGCCTTTCCCGATCCTCGCGGTCCCCTGCATGGTATAAAAGGCCGGACCTTCCCGGCAGACAATCGTTGCGTACCGGCTGCCAAGCATCTGCGGGATATCGGAAGGCAGGATAAATCTGCGCCCGGTCAGATCCGACACTGCTTTTACCAGTTCTTTTACAGGGATCTTTTTATTTCCCATGCTGCGCGCCGTAACCCGAATTTCCAGGTGTCCGTCCGAGTTCATGAAAAAGCGGGTATACAGAACCCGTACTCCTTTCCTCCTGAGCTGCGCCATCAGTTTCTTCTCCAGTCTTTCGTCTGTAAATATACTGTCCTCCAGCTCTTTCGCGGTACTGCTGATCATATCCGCAAAAGTATCCATCTGAATCGCGCAGCTCTCCCTGCTTCGCGCAATCCGGTTTACCCATATGATATTCTGCCTCGCGTCGTGAAACCCTTCCAGCATCTCCCTCAGAAACCTGGGAGCCATAATGCACCGCTGCATCAGTTTCCGCTTTGTCTCTGTGTTCAGTTCATTTCCATACTGATCCACCGCCGCCAGAATCTCATACCCCATCTGGTACGTGTGGACAAAATTTTCTCCCCAGCACCAGTCGCATTTCTCGCATTTCTCACAAACTTTCTCGCGCACGCGGAGAAACATTCCCTCCACTTCCTCATCAGAAAAAGCCTGTCGTTTCTCCTCCAGTCCAAGGAATGTCCTTGACAG
>CALWBC010000058.1 GCA_944375755.1 uncultured Mediterraneibacter sp.
GAAGTAAGTGGGCTCAGCATGGCGATGCAGTCCCCTGTTTTTGAACGTCCCCCAATCGAAAAAACTCATCCCGCCTGAATTCAGTTTCCATCAGAAACCTTCCCGTTAATGCACTAAATAGCTGACCGCTGCCAGTCCGGCTTTTGCCACACCTGCCAGAACCATCACCAGAATGGGATTCATCTTAAATTTCCTTAAAAGCACCACACCCAGGATAAAGATCACGACCAGAATCCACTTCGTTCCCATAAGGGAGATCATCTCCGCGCTTCCCCAGAACGCGGTGATCAGGATCGATACTCCCGCGGACGCGATCATGGCCACAACCGCGGGACGAAGGGAATTGAGCACTCCCTGCAGCACATCCATGCTCCGGTATTTCAGATACAGTTTTGCGATCAGCATAACGATTACACAGGACGGAAGCACACATCCAAGCGTTGCCACAAGAGCCCCGGGAGCCCCCGCGATCTTGATTCCTACAAAGGTCGCGGAATTGATGGCGATAGGGCCCGGTGTCATCTGGGAGATCGTGATCAGATCTGTAAACTCCGGCATGCTCAGCCATCCGTGGGAATTGACCACCTGCTCCTGTATCAGCGGCATGGCCGCATAACCTCCGCCGAAACTGAACAGCCCGATTTTGAGAAAACTGTAAAAAAGCTGCAGATAGATCATTTCTCTTCCCTCCTGTTCGCCCGGAACGTACGCGCCACTCCGATCAGGATGCACACAAGCACGATATAGACTACATTGATGCCAAATACGCAGGACGCCAGAAATGCTCCGATCATAATCACATTGGATGCAGCGTTCCGACCGCGCACAATTCCTTCGCCCATGTCGAATACCACCGCCGCGATCACCGCTCCCACACCGGCCTGCATTCCCTCCAGAAGCTGCGCGATCAGAAAATTCTCACGAAACGCCGTGTAAAATACGGATATTGCCGAGATGATAACAAAAGGCGGAATTACTGTCCCCACAATGGCAGTCAGCGCTCCGATGACGCCTGCCAGCTTATATCCCACTACGATCGCTCCGTTTACCGCGATCGCTCCGGGCGATGACTGGGCGATCGCCACCAGATCCAGCATCTCGTCTTCCTCGATCCAGTGACACTCATCCACAAACTTTTTCTTCATCAGAGTGACGATCACGTATCCGCCGCCAAAGGTAAATGCACTGAGATACAGGGTAGACACGAATAATTTCAGCAGAACTTCTTTTTTCTTTCCCATAGATAACCTCTCTTTTTTCAGCGAACTTTTTCCAGATAAGTATATTCCCGGTTGATTCATATGTAAAATAGTATTATTCTATTTAATAGATAACATTTTTATTATATATAGGAAAGGACTCGGTACAGGAAAACAGTACAGGAAAAGCACTTTGTCAAACAGAATCAGAGAATGGAGGCAGTCATGACCTTACGACATATCCGCATCTTTGTCACCGTATATCAACAGAACAGTGTCACAAAAGCCGCGCACGAGCTGCATCTGGCGCAGCCTTCCGTCAGCCTCGCCATCCGGGAACTGGAAGATTATTATGGAATTCATTTATTTGAAAGAATCGGACGTCACATCGCTCCTACCGAAAGCGGCGATGAATTCTACCGCTACGCTCTGCACATTGTCACCCTCTTCGATGATATGGAAAAGAAGATGCGCAACTGGGACACCTTCGGGACACTTCGCGTAGGTGCGAGCATTACCATCGGCACTCATATTCTCCCAACGCTGATCCGAACTTACGAAGAAGCCTCCCCCGATTTCACAATCGAAGCGCTGGTAAACAAATCTTCTTCCATAGAAGAAGCGCTTCTCAACAACTCCATCGATATCGGACTGATCGAGACGCAGCCCTCTCAGCCTGATCTTGTGGCAGTCCCGTTTATGGAAGACCGGATGGCCGCAGTCGTCCCGCCCTCACATACCCTGGCGGGAAAAGAACAGGTATCCTTATCAGAACTTTCTGAATATCCGTTTCTGATGAGGGAAAAGGGAAGCGCCGGCCGGGAACTTCTGGATGCCAGTTTTGACCTGCTTCAGGTCACGGTAAAGCCCAGATGGCAGAGTACAAGCACTCAGGCCATCGTAAAGGCTGTATCGGAAGGGCTTGGCGTTGCTGTCCTCCCCTGGCTTCTCGTCCGGAAGGATATCGAAGAAGGCGCGGTGAGGGAAGTGCCTCTGGATTTGCCCATCAACAGGAAACTGAATGTGATCTACCACAAGAGCAAGTTTCTGACGTCAAGCATGAAGTCATTTATAGATCTGTGCATAAAATATGGGACGGCCGCGCCAGGTTAGGGCGGTCGTCCCGTATTTATCGCTGCTATTTTATCAGCATTGTCATATATGCAGGAATGTACATAATTCCATCCTGATATTTTAAGTCTTTTGTATATATAATATATCTTTCCTCCATCTTTAGCTGATACTTTTTTATAAGATAATCGAATGATTTATGTGACATATAATTTGAAGACTTCACTTCGATAGGACATATTTTTTTCTTTCTGACAGTAAGAAAATCTATTTCATATTTTTTCTCTTTTTCAGAATTTTCCGGAGTATACATATATTCATGGAAAAACAGTTCGTGACCTGCCGCTTTCAGCATCTGGGCAACTACATTTTCCAGAATCATTCCCTGATTAATCCCAAGGCGATCTATAATCAGTGCCCTGTACAGATCTTCATCCGTTTCATCACGATTTTGCATAATCCTCGTTACCAGCAGTCCAGTGTCTCCCATATAAAGCTTAAAATTGCTTCTATCCACAAAAAGCTCAAGCGCCACTTCCGGCTTCGTCACATTAATACATTCATTTCCAATCATCGATTCTGCAATAAAGCTAACCGCATCTACGTAATTCTGATACCTGGCATTTTTATCCACAAGCGAAAATCTGAAATGAGAATTTTTATTTTCAAGCTGCTCCGGAATGGTTCTGTACACAACAGAAGCCCTGCTCTTATTCTCAGTATCATATTTGGTCAGATCTTCTTCATACAAATCCAGAATATTTCGTTTTATAAAGTCAATCTGACTGAAGGTCTTTCCATCCACAAACGCATCCACCGCCTGAGGCATTCCTCCAACAGCCATGTACGTACGAAAATTTTTCATGATTTTTCTATGAATAGAATCACCAAGTGGTTTTTTCTTATTAAATGCTTCCTGCAGGACCGGAAACGTAACTGTATCCCCAATAGCCCAGAGATATTCTTCAAAATCCATAGGATACATTTTAATCCTGTATTCTTCCGATGGGATCAATATGTTCTGCACATTTTTTCGAATCGAAATTAGCGAACCCGTCTCTATATATTCATAACGGCCATCCGCCACAAGATATTTAATTGCCTGCCGGGCCGCAGGGAAAAGCTGAATTTCATCAAAAATCAAAACACAGTTATCCCCCTTTAACTCCTTGCCTTTCAGCAGGAACAAATTTCTGAAAAACGTATCCAAATCATCCATATTCTCCAGAAAATTTCGCCGTACTGCATCATTTTCTCGGGCGAAGTCAAGTATCATATAATCATCGTAAACATTTTTGGCGAACTCTTCCACTATTGTGGTTTTACCAATACGTCTGGCACCTTCTAATAATGCCGCTGATGAACCCGCCGACAAATTTTTCCATTTTAAAAGTTTATCATATACTTTTCTTTTGAAAATCATCCCACCATCTCCAATTTTCGGTCAACTTATATTCATTTTATCACGAAAATCAAAAATGTATACTCAGCATTTTCACGAAATTTAAAAATGTTTTATTGTATTATTCACGAATTTCAAAAATGTTTATCCGTGTCTTATCACGAAATCAAAAAATGTTGTATGAAAACCGGATAAAAAGCTCTCCTCCTTCGGATTTACATACTCTCCACAAACTTCAGCAGATCTGCCATACTCCCTGTATATTCCGAATCTATGGGAAGATTTTTCCTGTTCTCCATCGTATCCGTCACCAGGAACGTCCGCACTCCCAGCGTCCGGATGGAAAGATCCTCCTGCACGTCATTTCCCACCATCAGGCATTCCGCAGGATTCAGATCAAATTTTTCAAGAATCTTTTCATAATAATTTGGATTTGGTTTACAGTAGACACATTTTTCATACGTTGTAATAATCCTGAAATCTTCCGCGTCAAGTCCCGCCCAGCGGATGCGGTTCAGCGTAGCGCACCGGGGGAACACCGGATTCGTCGCCAGATATGTCTCCAGACCTTTTTTCTTCGCGGTCTTTACAACCCGGTCGGAAAGTTCCGTCGGCTTCGTTGTGCAGATCGCTTTGTTAAAATCATCTTCATAGAACTTCAGCGCGATCTCTTCCGCCTGGTCCAGCGGGATCGGAAGCTGTTCTTTCATATGGCTCCAGAATGCTTCCCGGTTAGTCCTTGTCCCGTCATTTTTCACCATAGCCTCATACCCTGACCATACTGCGGCGATAAATTCCCCGGGATCAATCTTAATTCCTTCCGCCATATACGCTTTCGCAAGAAGCGGCATATAATAACGCACAAATTCTTCCTGAACCATGGGAAGAAGGGTACCGTCCAGATCGAATAAAATATGTTTGATACTCATTTTGCTGTCTCCTTATAGATGTTATTCCGCAGGTAACAGATGCAAAGCTCTCCCTGCTCTTTCGCATCCGCGTCCAAATAGTATACCTATCAGGTAAGATACCACTCCGGTTCGCCGGAAGTCAAGGAAATCCCCGGATTCTGCTGTTTTGAATCCGGGGATTTTAACAATACCTCAAGTATTAATTTCTTTTCACCTGTTTTTATTCATCCATGCCTTATTTAGTAATTTCAAATATGAATTTATTATTGCTCCATACACTGTCCACAAAATGAATTTCCATTGTTGACCAGTCTGCCGGAACCTCATACCCTATATATCCATTCATTTTTTTGCCCGGTGCAATTGTTCCATCCAGCTGAGTCTCATCGCTTTTTTCCATTAATGCGTTTAAAGAATAATTCAGTGCGTAATCATCTGCATATGCGTCAAAACTCATCGCACTGCTTACACTCAATTCTTCATCAGAGTTATTTGCAATCTCGAAATTAACAAGCACAAAAACATTGCCATCCGCTGGTGTATTAAATTCAGATCCACTGCTTTCTTCATATCCCAGCAATGTTACCTGAACATCGTTCATTTCCGCCGTCTCGCCAACACCAAATTTCGTCTGCTCATCAGAACTGCCGTCCATATCTTCCTGTGATGTATCACCCGTGTTCTGCTGTTCGCCAGTCGTAGTATTTTCCACTTTGCTCGGAGTATCTTCTCCGCCTCCTGCAATCGCCGCAATCACAATAAGCACTACGATTACAGCAATAACAATCAGAACCACTTTCAGGCATCCGCCCTTTTTCTTTTGTTTTTCCATTCTTTTTCCCTCCATTTTATCCTACTTCATACTACTTTATCTCACTCAATGGTATATGTCAAGAATTTATCGTATACATATAAAGACAGACGTTTTTAACACTCATATGAAACGAGGGAATTTATGAAACCATTGAAAAATAAAGTAAGCATCACTCTCGACTCCGATGTTGTGGAAGCTGTTAAACAGCTTGCGGAACAGGATGACCGTTCGTTTTCCCAGTATATCAACCTTGTTCTGAAAGAGCACCTGAAACACCGCATCGGCGCACAGGAACAAGAATGATGCTTTCTCTCTATTTTACAGACCATATCATCAGAATTGGTATGCTGTCAGCATACACTTAGAATAAAATCGCCTCTGAAATCACACATACAAAGGCAGCAATAATAAGAAGAATGAATTCCGTAAGGACAAATCCCGCGGCGCGAGTCCAGATATTGCCGCTTCTTATAAGCGGGAACCTGTCCCTCCAGCCACGGTAATTCCACGCGAGAAATACCATGGCTATCTGCGAAATAAATATGACCGTTCGCTCAAGCCACAGTCTGCCGCCACTCAGCGGTACTCCTTCCTGAGTCAGTTCAAGGGAAAAGCACAGCCAGATCAGAAACAGATATCCCGCTATGGCGGAAATGATATGCGCCGGTTTTTTCCTGCGGAATCCCGGAGGGATAAAGCTGGATTTCTGTTTATTTACATTGTTTGATTTTCCAGTCACAGGCTGCCGCTGTCCCATCTGTTTCCGGATCTCCTCCTCCAGATCCTCCACACACTGATAGCGCTGTTCCCGATCCAGCCGAATGCATTTTCGTATCACAGGCTCCAGTCTGCCTTCCGCGATCTGATCTACCGGGAACTGTCTGACCAGCATATAATTCAGCAGTACTCCCAACGCATAGATATCTGTTCTGTTATCTGTCTGCGAAAAGCCAAACTGTTCCGGTGCGGCATACCCCGCAGTTCCCATCAGCTCCGTATCCCTTTTCTTATCTTTCTGAACCGCTCTGGCAATATTAAAGTCCACCATTTTTACATTTGACTGTTTATCGATCATAATATTTTCCGGTTTCAGGTCTCTGCAAATGATCGGCGGACTGGCATGGTGCAGAACTTTTAATCCCTCACAGAGCTCAAGAATCACTCCGGTCGCCTGCTCTTCACTGAAAACTTTATCCTGCAGGATATCCTCCAGCGTCTGCCCTTCGATATATTCCTCAATTAAAATCAGGACTTCACCGTCCTCCACGCATTCATATATTTCCGGAATATGTACATCCTGATTCTGCTGAAGGAACCGGTAAATGGGAACCAGTTCCGCAGGAACCCGCTTCTCCACACAGATTTTCCCATCCGCACTTCTTCTCTTCAGTCTGATATTTTTCTTTTCATCCAGTCTGCCGAAATCCTGATACTGCGACAGCCGGTACTCATCACTTATCCGCACCCGTACTCTCTCCTGTTGCTTTTTTCCACAATCGATTATAAGATATATACATCCTGCTTAACAGTTTACACATTTTTATCGAAAAGGGGAATATCAATTATGGGGATCACAACGGATAATCTGCTGAAACAGCTGTCCAACATACGTACACTGTCTGAATTGCAGACTTTTGCAGACGCGGCAGAAGGCGCAGAATATACACTGAACTTTCATGAGTATTTGAACGATTTGATTCAATCCTCGCCGCTTTCAGCAAGCGAAGTGATCCGCCGGTCAGGGATTCAGCGGAACTATGCATATCAGATATTAAACGGTACAAAAAAGCCCGGACGGGATAAAGTGCTCGCCCTGTGTCTCGCACTGAATCTTCCCCTGGAAGAAACCCAGCGCGCCCTTACGATTGCCGGGGAAAGCGTTCTGTACCCGAAGAACAAAAGGGATTCTATTATCATTTTCTGTATCAATCAGGGAAAATCCGTTCAGGAGGCAGATGAACTGCTGTATGAGCTGAACGAAAAGCTGATTCAGTAACAGCTCTTTATTTTCATATTCCTTTTTAAATTCCGGATCCTGCATTTGCTGATCCAAAAATTCATTTATGGTATATATGCCATATCGTTAAGCAAAAAAATAAAGCTCTTGATTTCCAAGAGCTTCTCAAAATGCCGCAGACCGGAATCGAACCGGTACGGGTATCACTACCCACGGGATTTTAAGTCATTTTGTGCCAACCGATTTTCCCAGAATGAATTGGTACTAAATGGAACTTAGAGTCCCGAAAAATGGGG
>CALWBC010000059.1 GCA_944375755.1 uncultured Mediterraneibacter sp.
AGAGCAGTTTTTTCAGATTATGGTGAAACTGTCGGTTCTGGTTCCGGATACGGAGCTTTTCAGAACTGGATTTTGTTTCATTAATATAAGTGTCATATCGATTGAAAAGCACATGATAATCAAGGGACTGTTTCTGTCCCCATCGGATAAGTACCCAGTTCATGGCATCCGGATTCCAGTATTCCATCGGAATACCGGCCATACGAAGCACGGTTATATACCGGACGGCTTTCATTGACAGTTCCGTAATCCGGCGGCTGCGGAAGGTGTCCTCAGCTTTTTTGTTTTTCCCGATCTTTTTTAAGATACGCTCCGGAATTTTCTTATTCTGACTTTCCTGCTTTATCAGGCGCATGCTTTTTCTGAGCACTTCGTGCAGCTGATTGGCGGTATTCCAGTACATGACAAAAGAAGAGGACTCTTCCATATCATCGTCTTCTCCCAGAGTAAATGTTTTGAATACGCGGGTTGTTTCCCCGAACATTTCCTGATTATAGGCTTTCCGTTTCTCGGGATCGGACAGCACATGATAAGCTTCCAGTATCTCCTGCATGAAAGCGGTTGTGTCAATGTCTTTATGCATATTTGCGTCAGGGTGATAAACTTTTGCCAGAGCGTTTTTGGCACTTGTGATCTCTTCGACAGTCGCATCTCTTGAAACACCTAATACATCATAGTAAGTGCGAGAGTTCATTGTGACCTCCTCATTAATTGCAGAATGTAATTTCCATTCTTTTCTATTTATTCTCCCACGCATTAATATACGCCTGCCTTTCCGAAAAGTCAATCGTGGGAAACGACATAAAAATTAAATAAATTCCTTTTGCCAAAGGGCATATTTTCAGAAAAACTTTTCTATATTTATAGCAGACGATATTTACGGAGAGGGTAACTATGAAGAAAATACCGGCTTTTATTCTGGCACTTATCATGCTGATCGGCTGCGCGATCAATCCGGCGTATGTATATGCGGAAGATGAAGAAAACACTGCTGAAGAAAGCATGGATTCCGGACAGATGGCAGGCCCGGAGATTACAGCACCTTCAGCGATTCTGATGGAGGCCTCTATAGGTACGGTTCTCTATGAAAAGGATGCGGATACCGCCCGTCCTCCTGCCAGTGTGACAAAAGTCATGACCATGCTTCTTATTTTTGATGCGCTCCAGGAGGGAACCATTCATCTGGAAGATCAGGTTACGACTTCAGAGTACGCTGCCTCCATGGGCGGATCACAGGTCTTTCTTGAGCCGGGAGAGACACAGACCGTAGATACCATGCTCAAATGCATCGCTGTAGCAAGTGCGAATGATGCCTGTGTCGCGATGGCCGAGTACATATGCGGGAATGAAGAGGAGTTCGTACGCAGGATGAATGAGAGGGCGGAAGGTCTTGGCATGACGAATACCACATTTGTCAACTGCAATGGACTGGACGCGGAAGGACATATGACAAGCACAAGAGACATTGCCCTTATGTCCCGGGAACTGATTACGAAGTATCCGCAGATTCACGACTACTCCATGATCTGGATGGAAAATATCACCCATACCACAGACAAAGGTTCCTCAGAATTCGGCCTTACAAATACGAATAAGCTGGTTCGGCAGTATGAGTATGCCACAGGCCTGAAAACGGGATCTACCGGAGACGCAAAGTTCTGCGTTTCAGCCACTGCGGAAAAGAACGGAATCGAACTGATCGCCGTAGTCATGGCCGCCGAGAATTCCAAAGACCGCTTTGCAGATGCGGTGAAACTTTTGAACTATGGATTCGGAAAATGTCAGCTGTACACAGACGATTCTGACGATGGTATCCGTGCGGTACCGGTGGAAAAGGGAGTGAAAGAACGGGCGGCAAATGAGCGCGCAGATACCTTTTCCTATCTGGACGTTAACGGAACAAATCTCAACAGCATCAAAAGAACCGTTGAGTATAAGGACGCTGTTACCGCGCCGCTTAAAAAAGGCGATGCAGTCGGCAGAATTGTCTACACTCTGGATGGCAGTGAGATCGGCAGCACGGATCTGATCGCTTCGGAATCCGTCCGGCGTGCCTCTTTCCTGGATTATTTCGAAGACGTTTTTGAAGCTGCGTTTCTGTAAATAAGCTTCCTCATTGAGAAAAAATCTCCTGTCTCCACCTCCTATTGACACGTTCTGCATTTGATGCTATCTTTTAAGAGAATTTGACAGAAAGGAGAAGGAACGATGTGCGGTAACCGGAGAGCTGCTCTGGCAGTCTCTATCATAATCCTGATCAGCATCCTTCTTCCGCATGCCGCTTTTACGGAGACATCCGCATACGGAAACTGTTGCGAAAAGATGTCTCCGGCTGACTGCGGTATGCAGACTATAGTGGATTCATCTGACAATTATGTGTGTCATGTTCTCTTTACAGCGGAAAAAACGAACTGTTTTACGGGACGGCAGAAGCAGACACTGAAAAATACTCTGAGACTATCAATTGTTCTCTGCCTGCTGATGACATTCTTTTTTGGCTTTATCCGGAAAAGAGTGCTTTTTTCATACATTTATTTATGCGAATTCCACGTTGCCCACTTCCTTCAGGAGCTGATTGTCCGCCTTGAAAAAGACGGAAAGAAACGTGAGACATTCTGTTTCTGAAACGTATGCGCCTGTTTTCCGCAGCTCGGAGCAGGATCGCAGAACGGCTACATAGCCGTTGATTATACAAAAAGGCAGGAATTAGACATATGAAACTGATTCAACATATTATTGCGTTCTTTAAAAAACAGCCGCCGGGACGTCTGATCGCCCTGGGATTTGCGCTTGCTATTCTGTTCGGTACACTGCTGCTCCTCCTTCCGGTATCAGTAAGAGATGATGCGGAAGTGTCTTTTGTGAACGCACTTTTTACATCTACAAGCGCCGTGTGCGTAACGGGGCTGATTGCCATTGACACAGCGGATCATTTTACGCCCTTTGGACAGGCTGTTGTGGCTGCGCTGGTCCAGGTTGGAGGACTCGGCGTCACATCCATTGGTGTGGGGCTTATGATCGCCACCGGCAAACGGGTTAGTCTCAAGAGCAGGAACCTGGTTAAGGAGGCGCTTAACGTTGACAATTACAGGGGAATCGTCAGGCTGGTGAAATCCGTCCTGATTCTGACGGTCTGCTTTGAGGCAGTGGGAGCTCTCCTTAGTTTTCTTGTATTCAGTCAGGACTATCCGCCGCTTCATGCGCTGGGAATCAGCCTGTTCCATTCCATTGCGGCGTTTAATAACTCCGGCTTCGATATCCTGGGAGGACTCAGGAATCTGATCCCATATCAGAACAATATACTGCTGAACGTTACAACATGTTTTCTCATTATATTCGGAGGTCTGGGATTCCTTGTGATCATTGACATTATGAAACATCGCAGGTTCAAAAAACTGGCTCTGCACTCCAAAGTGGTTATTATTACGTCTGTTGTTCTGCTTGCCGCCGGTACGCTGCTGCTGAAAGCGACAGAGGATATTTCCTGGATGGGAGCGTTCTTCCATAGTGTATCTGCCAGAACCGCCGGATTCTCCACTTATTCAATCGGAGATTTTTCGAATGCAGGACTGTTTGTGCTCTGTGTATTAATGTTTATCGGCGCCTCTCCGGGATCTACCGGAGGCGGTATCAAGACGAGCACCTTTTTCGTCATGATTCAGGAGGCCAGGAGCATGTTTACGAAAACCCCTGTGCATTCCTTCCACCGGAGCATTTCAAAGGAGAATATATCAAGGGCATTCCTAATTACATTCCTCTCCGGATCAGTGGTGTGTATTGCTTCTTTCCTGATGTGCGTACTGGAACCGGAATACAGCTTTATGCAGCTGTTTTTTGAGGTGGTTTCCGCGTTCGGAACGGTGGGCCTTTCAACGGGAATCACTCCTTATCTCGGTACGGCGGGCAAGATCGTTATTGTTCTTGTCATGTTTACCGGAAGAGTAGGCGCGTTTACCCTGCTGTCTATGTGGATAGACCGGGCGGAGCCAAACGCAAGATATTCGGAAGAGACCGTTGTAATCGGATAGAAAATAA
>CALWBC010000060.1 GCA_944375755.1 uncultured Mediterraneibacter sp.
GTTCGTAACAGCGCTTCAGAGAACAAGCATATTTGTCCTGACCTATATGGTATACCTGGGATTTGGTCTGGAAGGAACAAGCGCCCTGAAGGTGATCCTTCTGCAGGCATCCGTCTATATCGCCGTCGACATGCTGCCGCTTCCGGGAGCACAGGGAATTACCGAACTGATGTATCAGACAGTGTTTGTCCATGTATTTACAGGCGCCTACCTGATACCATCCATGCTGGTCAGCAGGGGCATTAATTTCTACTTTCTGATGATAGTAAGTCTTGTGACCGTTCTCGTAAATCAGATCATAAACCGGAAGGCCTGCGGTGGAAACAAAGTTCAGGCGGGATGAGGATTACGGAGATTTACAGCTATGGGAAAATATACAATACTGATTGTTGAGGATGATGCCGGTCTGAATCAGGGAATTCTTCTTGCCCTGCGTCAGGAGGATATTGAATTTTTGCAGGCGTATACTGCGAAAGAGGCCCGAAGGATCTGGAACAGCAGGCCGGTTGATATGGTACTGCTGGATATCAATCTGCCGGATGGGAGTGGTTATGATTTTTTGAGGATGATACGAAGAGAATCTCAGATTCCGGTACTTTTGATTACGGCAAATGATCTGGAAAGTGATGAGATCACAGGATTTTCATTGGGAGCGGACGATTATATTACGAAGCCCTTCAGTCTGATGGCGCTCCGGGCGCGTGTGGAGCGGATGAGAAGCCGGATCCGGCCGGAGCGGAAGCGGTATGACGGGATTTATAAGGATGAAAGATACGGGTTTTATTTTGATGAGATGAAGTTTTTCGTCGATAACGAGGAGATTGTGCTGAGCAGGACGGAGCAGAAGCTGCTCAGGGTGTTTGTGGGACATCCGGGGCAGACGCTGACGCGGGAACAGCTGACAGATCTTCTGTGGCCGGACGGTGCCCGGTATGTGGATGAGAATGCTCTGAGCGTGGCGGTAAACCGGCTGCGGCACAAACTGGCGGGAAGCGGAAAATACACGCCCGTTTCAACTGTGTACGGGATCGGGTACGTATGGGAGAAGAACGCGTAACACGGAACGAAAAATGCATAATTCGGAACGGAGAAGAGGTATGATACAGATCGGGGCAAAGAGGACGCTTCAGCGGCTGGATGAGATGCTGAGCAGTGCCATTGACGGAACATTTGAAGAAAAGCGTTATGACGAGACTGAGCTTTCCAGGCTGGAGAACCGGTGGAAGCAGTATTTTGCATCTTCCCGACAGTCCCTTGAGAAGACGCGGGAGGAGCGGGAAAATATCAAGTCTCTGGTGTCGGATATTTCCCATCAGACGAAGACACCACTGTCAAATATTCTGCTCTATGCGGAACTGCTGGAGGAGAGGACGAAGGACCCGGAGGGGAGAGCCCTGGCAGAGCAGATTTTCTCCCAGGCGGAGAAACTGGAATTCCTTATTCAGTCGCTGGTGAAAATCTCCCGGCTGGAATCCGGTATTCTGGAAGTGATTCCCACAGCGCAGGACTTGAATCCGCTGGTGGAGGAAACGGTGAATGCCTACCGCGCGAAAGCGGAAGAGAAACAGATCAGACTGCTGTTCAGGAAGGGAGAAGAACCGGTGTCTGCGTTCTGTGACCGCAAGTGGACAATGGAAGCACTGGGAAATGTAGTGGACAATGCGGTCAAATATTCACCGGAAGGAAGCCGGGTGGAGATTCGCATCCGGAAGTTTGAATTTTATGCCTGTATTGAAGTGTCGGATGAAGGACCGGGAATACCGGAGGAGGAACGGGCGGAAATCTTCGGACGGTTTTACCGGGGCAGGCAGGTACAGCAGGAAGACGGTGTTGGCATCGGCCTGTATCTGACAAGAGAGATTCTGGAGAAGGAGGAAGGTTATATCAAAGCGGCGGTACGGCCGGAAGGCGGAAGCAGGTTCAGCCTTTATCTGCGGAGATAAAGAAAAACGGAGCAAAGGAAAGATGGAGATAAATGACAGGTATCCGTGAAATCTTTCATTTCTGTTAGATTTCAGAAAGAATATGGTAAGAATGTTATCTTATAGTGGTCTTATAGAAAATCAGTTCTATAAGACCATTTTTTAAGGAGGAGATCTGAGATGAGTATTCTGAGGACCAGAAATCTGAAAAAATATTACGGAAGCGGCGATACTCTGGTGAAGGCTCTGGACGGGGTGAATCTGTCTGTGGAGCTGGGAGAGTTCGTCGCCATAGTAGGCACTTCGGGGAGCGGAAAATCTACGCTGCTTCATATGCTTGGAGGGCTGGACCGCCCTACATCGGGTAAGGTATGGGTGGATGAAAAGGACATCTCACAGCTGAAAGACGAACAGCTCACCATTTTCCGGCGGCGTAAGATCGGATTTGTATTCCAGAGCTACAACCTGGTTCCCGTGCTTAATGTGTATGAGAATATTGTACTGCCTGTGGAGCTGGACGGAAATCCCGTAGATAAAAAATATGTGGAAGATATCATTGAAATCCTCGGGCTGAAGCAGAAGAAGTACAGCCTGCCTTCCCATCTCTCCGGCGGACAGCAGCAGAGAGTGGCAATCGCGCGGGCGATGGCGGCAAAGCCGGCCATTCTGCTGGCGGATGAGCCCACAGGAAACCTGGATTCCGTCACCAGCCAGGATGTGCTCAGTCTTCTGAAAGTGACCAGCAGCCGGTTCGGACAGACCGTGGTGATGATTACCCACAATGACGAGATCGCTCAGATGGCGGACAGGATCGTCCGCATTGAAGACGGGAAGATCATAAAAGGCGGTGAGACAGATGCGTAAAGTAAATAATAAAAAAGCCATCCGCAGACTGTCGGATCGGAGTTTTCGCGCCAGCCGGACAAGAAACATCATCGCCGTGATTGCCATCGCTCTGACGGCAATGCTTTTTACCACATTGTTTACAATCGGGATCGGCAGCGTGGAGACATTTCAGCAGGCCACGATGCGTCAGTCAGGAGGAGACAGTCACGGTGTCATCAAAAATCTGACGGAACAGCAGTACGATGATCTGAAAGACCACGCGCTGATCAGGGAGTGCGCACCGAACCGGCTGCTGGCAGATGAGGTGACGAATCCGGAGTTCTTAAAAAGACATGTGGAGCGCTGGTATGTGCCGGAATA
>CALWBC010000061.1 GCA_944375755.1 uncultured Mediterraneibacter sp.
AAGATCGAGTACGAGATTCTCTTCCTGGATGCCAGTGATGATGTCCTTGTGAAGCGGTATAAGGAGACGCGGCGAAAGCACCCGCTGAGCGGCTCGGGCAGAGTGGATACGGGGATTGCCATTGAGCGTGAGAAGATCATGTTCCTGAAGATGCGCGCGACTTATATCCTGGACACCAGCAAACTGCTGACAAGAGAGCTGAAGCTGGAGCTGGAAAAGATTTTTGTGGAGGGACAGAGTTTCTGCAATCTCTATATTACGGTGATGTCTTTCGGCTTCAAATACGGGATCCCTCAGGATGCGGATCTTGTATTTGACGTACGTTTTCTGCCGAATCCCTATTATATCGATTCGCTGAAGGAGAAAACCGGAAATGATCCGGAAGTTCAGGACTATGTCATGGAAAATGACAAGGCAAGAGTATTTCTCGGAAAACTGACGGATATGGTAGAATTCCTGATCCCCAATTATATTCTGGAAGGCAAGACTCAGCTGGTTATTGCGATCGGCTGTACGGGAGGAAAACACCGTTCCGTTACACTTGCCAACGCGCTGTATCAGGTGCTGGATAAGAAGGAAAATTACGGGGTACGCATCGAACACCGGGATATCGGAAAAGATGCGATAACAAAACGAAAAGGGTGATTGACGATGTCTTTTTCCGGAAAAGTCAGGGAAGAACTCTCTTCGAGCATGAGCCCGGCCAGGCACTGTCAGATTGCGGAACTGGCTGCGTTTATCGGGCTGTGCGGAACTGTGGTGATTAACAGCTTTGATCAGTGCAGCATAAAAATACATTCGGAAAATCTTCTTGTTGCAAGAAAAGTCTTTACATTAATAGAAAAAACCTTTAATATTAAAACTGATATTTCCGTGAGACGGAATATCGCAAAACAAAGTATATCTTATGCTGTAATTATCAGACAGCACAAGGATGCTTTGAGAGTCCTACAGGCGACGAAAATGATCGGTGAACATCAGGGCAAGGCGGAAAATGTACGTGTGTTCAATCCGATTGTGTATCAGCAGATGTGCTGCCGGAGGGCGTTCCTAAGAGGCGCGTTTCAGGCGGCGGGATCCATGAGCGATCCGAATAAATCTTATCATCTGGAAATTGTCTGCGCCTCTCAGGAGGCAGCGGAGCAGATCCGGGATGTAATGTGCAGTTTTGAGCTGGACGCAAAGATTGTCCCGCGTAAGAAATCGTTTGTCGTTTACCTGAAAGAAGGCTCTCAGATAGTGGATATCCTGAATGTCATGGAAGCGCATGTATCGCTGATGGAGCTTGAGAATGTCAGAATCCTCAAGGAGATGCGCAATACCGTGAACAGGAGGGTGAACTGCGAGACTGCCAATATAAACAAGACAGTGTCTGCGGCAGTGAAACAGGTTGAGGATATTACATACCTCAGAGATACGATTGGATTTGACAATATGCCGGAAAACCTGGTGGAGGCTGCCATGACCCGGCTTGATCATCCGGACGCTACTCTGAAAGAGCTGGGCGAGCTGCTGACTCCTCCGGTCGGAAAATCCGGAATCAACCACAGACTGCGCAAACTAAGTGAAATGGCAGACAGGGTAAGGCAGGAACAAGGAGGATTATTATGATTAAAACACCTGTTGTAGTAAAGACAGAAGACGGATTTGACGGAAGACCGATCGCTCTGCTTGTACAGGAAGCGAGCCAGTACGCAAGTAAAGTTTATATTCAGGTTGGCGAGAAGAACATCAACGCGAAGAGCATTATGGGTATGATGAGTTTAAGTCTTACTGACGGCGAGCGGATTACTGTTGTCACAGACGGCGAGGATGAGAAGAAAGCCGCCGAGGGAATCAGAAATTTTTTTGATGAGAAAGTAAAATAAGATATGGTGTTATCTTTCCGGTAATCCGGAATGGTTTCGATAGACAAATGATGTTGAAACGATATGGGCTGTGCGGTAGGTGCAGCCTTTTATTATCCGGCTAAAGACACCGGCCCTGTACTGACAGGGCGTCGCGGCCGCAGAGAGGAAGCTGGTATTATGAAGAAAATGTTGTTTATCTATAATCCGAACGCTGGGACGGGCGTGCTCAGGCCGAAGCTCTCGGACGTGCTTGATCTGTTCACTAGTAGCGGATATGTGGTGACGGTATATCCTACACAGAAATATCATGACGCGGTGGAAAAGGTGCAGCTCTGCCCTCCGGATGTGGATCTGATCGTATGCAGCGGCGGCGACGGCACCCTGGATGAAGTAGTGACCGGAATGCAGGAGGCGGGGCTTAAGATGCCGCTGGGATATATTCCCGCGGGTACGACCAATGATTTTGCCGCGAGCCTGAGCATTCCAAAGGATATTCTGGAGGCTGCGGATACCGCGGTAAACGGGGTGCCGTTCCCCTGCGATGTGGGGATGTTCAATGATGATAATTTTATATACATTGCGGCATTCGGCCTGTTTACAGATGTTTCCTATGAGACGAAGCAGAGTATGAAAAACATTCTCGGCCATCTTGCCTATGTCCTGGAGGGAGCGAAGAGAATCTTCAATATTCCGTCCTACAGAATTCGGGTGACCCATGACGGGGAGGAGATTGAGGATGAGTTTATCTACGGAATGGTAACCAATTCCAGATCCGTGGGCGGCTTCTCCGGCATCATCGGTACGGATGTGGTGTTCGATGATGGTGAATTCGAAGTCACACTGATAAAGACGCCCAAGAATCCGCTGGAACTTAATGAACTTCTGGGCGCTATTGTCATGAAGCAGATCAACCCTGACCGGATGTATTCGTTTCGGTCAGGTTCGGTGCGTTTTGAATCGATGGAGGCGATTCCGTGGACGCTGGACGGCGAGTTCGGCGGAGCGCACGAGGAAGTTATCGTGAGAAATAACAAACAGGCTCTCTCCATCATGGTGCGGCAGGAGGTCGCGGCAGGGCTTTCCGTGGCGTCAAAGGCAGCCGCGGCGGCGGACGAACCGGCGCTTTCCGGGAAAGAAACAGGTGCTGAAAAATAAAATGAAAAAAATGAAAAAAAGTACTTGCATTTCTTAAAATCATATGGTATATTTATATTCGCTGTGAGGCACGGCTGAACAGCGAATATAAAATAAGGCTCCGTGGTCAAGCGGTCAAGACGCTAGCCTCTCACGCTGGAATCAGGGGTTCGATTCCCCTCGGAGTCACTTTTAAAAGTCTTGTGGAAACAAGGCTTTTTTCTTTTTCTCCGGTGGAAAATGACATGTGTTTCCGGCCGGAGAACATTTGTATTTCCGGCAGAAAAAACTAGGATTGTCTTTTTGGAGAGGATAGGCTATAATAAATGAAGGTTCTAAAAAATTTTCGGCGCGCATGCAGTGCCGGATCTGAGAATTGGAGGAGAAAAATATGTTAGTATCAGCAACAGAAATGCTTCAGAAAGCAAAAGCAGGCCACTATGCAGTAGGCCAGTTCAACATTAACAACCTTGAGTGGACAAAAGCTATCCTTATGACAGCCCAGGAGTGCAACTCACCGGTTATTCTTGGTGTATCCGAGGGCGCGGGAAAATATATGACAGGCTACAAGACAGTTGTAGGCATGGTAAACGGTATGCTCGAAGAGCTCAACATCACAGTTCCGGTAGCTCTGCACCTGGATCACGGCAGCTATGACGGATGTCTGAAATGTGTGGAGGCGGGATTCTCCTCTATTATGTTTGACGGATCACACTATCCGATCGATGAGAACGTAGCTAAGACAACAGAGCTTGTCAAGATTGCTCACGAGCACAACATGTCTCTTGAGGCTGAGGTTGGCGCAATCGGCGGAGAGGAAGACGGCGTAATCGGAAAAGGCGAGTGCGCGGATCCGGACGAGTGCAAGAGAATCGCTGATCTTGGAATCGACTTCCTGGCAGCAGGTATCGGAAACATCCACGGCGTATATCCGGACAACTGGGAAGGATTAAGCTTTGAGACTCTGGATGCCATCCAGCAGAAGACAGGAGATATGCCGCTTGTACTTCATGGCGGTACAGGTATCCCGGATGACATGATCAAAAAAGCAATCAGCCTTGGCGTTGCGAAGATCAATGTTAACACAGAGTGCCAGCTTGTATTCGCGGAAGCAACACGTAAATACATCGAAGAAGGAAAAGATCAGCAGGGCAAGGGATTTGACCCGCGTAAACTTCTGAAACCGGGTACAGAAGCTATTATGGCTAAAGTGAAAGAGAAAATGGAATTATTCGGCTCAGTAGGAAAAGCCTGAAAAATTTTCAGGAGAACCTGAATAAATTTTTTTAAATTTTCACTTGCCTTTTTGAGGTGATTGAGTTATACTGTCACACGTAGACATGAACAAGGGCGTTCCAACATAGCTTGGAGTGCCCTTTTTTCGTAGGAAGCGTTATGCTTCCTGCGGAAAAACCTCCGGGTGAAGCGACTGCCAGATATAAGTGGGAGGAGCCCTTTAACAGGAATCCGGAATGAATAAGAAAACGAAAAGGAAGGGAATTCATATGAGCACAGAATTGATCAATGTAGCTGAAATCTTTGGCGAGAACGTTTTCAACGACACTGTCATGCAGGAGCGCCTGCCCAAGAAGGTTTACAAAAATCTGAAAAAAACAATAGAGGAAGGAAAAGAGCTGGATCTTGAGACAGCAGATGTCATCGCGCACGAGATGAAGGAGTGGGCGATTGAAAAAGGAGCTACTCACTATACACACTGGTTCCTGCCGCTGACAGGCGTGACAGCAGAGAAGCAGGATTCATTTATCTCCGCGCCGCTTCCGAGCGGAAAGGTGCTGATGAGCTTCTCCGGTAAAGAGCTGATCAAGGGAGAGCCGGACGCGTCTTCTTTCCCGTCAGGAGGCCTGAGAGCTACATTTGAGGCAAGAGGATATACAGCATGGGATTGTACATCACCTGCATTTGTAAGACAGGATGCGGGCGGAGCTACACTTTGCATCCCGACAGCGTTCTGCTCCTACACAGGAGAGGCGCTTGACCAGAAAACACCGCTTCTTCGTTCCATGGAAGCAATTAATAAACAGGCGCTTCGTCTGCTCCGTCTGTTCGGAAATACAACATCAAAGAAAGTGACGCCGTCCGTTGGACCGGAGCAGGAGTATTTCCTTGTTGACGCTGAGAAATTCGAGCAGAGAAAAGACCTGATCTATACAGGACGTACACTGTTCGGAGCAATGCCTCCGAAAGGACAGGAACTGGATGATCACTACTTCGGTACAATCCGCCAGAGAATCGCTTCCTTTATGAAGGATGTCAATGAGGAACTCTGGAAAGTTGGAGTAACGGCAAAGACTCAGCACAATGAGGTCGCTCCGGCTCAGCATGAGCTCGCGCCGATCTATTCCGAGGCAAACATTGCCGTAGATCACAACCAGATCGTAATGCAGACACTGAAGAGAGTGGCGTGCCAGCACGGACTGAAATGCCTGCTTCACGAGAAACCGTTCGCAGGAGTGAACGGATCCGGTAAGCACAATAACTGGTCCATTACGACAGATGACGGCATCAACCTGCTGGATCCGGGCAAGACACCTCATGAGAATACGCAGTTCCTTCTTGTACTTACCTGCATTCTCAGAGCAGTAAATATGCATGCGGATCTTCTGAGAGAATCTGCGGCGGATCCGGGCAATGATCACAGACTTGGAGCAAATGAGGCGCCGCCGGCAATCATCTCTATCTTCCTTGGCGAGCAGCTGGAGGATGTGCTGGAGCAGCTGATCAGTACAGGAGAGGCTACACACAGCCTGAAAGGCGGAAAACTGGAGACAGGAGTAAGCACACTTCCGGATCTTGAGAAAGACGCGACAGACAGAAACCGTACATCACCGTTTGCGTTTACAGGAAATAAGTTCGAGTTCCGTATGGTTGGATCCAGAGATTCCATCGCGTCGCCGAACATTGTACTTAACACGATCGTAGCGGAGTCGTTTGCGGATGCCTGTGAGGTTCTGGAAAAGGCGGACGACTTTGAGAAAGCAGTGCATGATCTGATCAAAGAGTACGCAATCGAGAATCAGAGAATTGTATTCAATGGAGACGGGTACTCAGAGGCGTGGGTTGAGGAAGCTGAAAGAAGAGGACTTCCGAATATCCGCTCCATGGTTGAGGCGATCCCGGCTATGGTTACGGACACGGCGATTGAGCTGTTTGAGCGATTCGGAGTATTCACAAAGGCAGAGCTTGAGTCCCGCGCGGAGATCCAGTATGAGACTTACGCGAAGGCGATCAATATCGAAGCTCGTACCATGATCGATATGGCAAGCAAACAGTTCCTTCCGGCATTTATTAAGTATACAAAGACACTGGCGGATACGATCAATGCGGTTACGGCGGCAGGAGCAGACGCGTCCGTACAGAAGGACTGCCTTGACAAGGTGACAGCTCTTATGAGTGAGACAAAGACAGCTCTGGATAATCTTGTTAAAGTGACGGATGAGGCGGCTGAGAAAGAAGAGGGTGCTGTTCAGGCGAATTTCTATCACTCGGACGTATTCCCGGCAATGGAAGCGCTGAGAGCTCCGGTTGATAAGCTTGAGATGATTGTAGATAAAGAGGCATGGCCGATGCCGTCTTATGGCGATCTGATTTTTGAAGTATAAGAGAATAAGAGCATAACAGGCGCGAGACAGCGCGGATATGCAGGAGGCATTTCCCGGGAACCAGATGTAGGTTCCCGGGATTTTTGGTGTGGATAATTGACAGCGTGAATGGTTTGAGGCATACTTAAGGAAATATCAACAGCGGAAAGAGGTGTGTCTGAAGTGAAAGACAGCATCGGCGGGAACAAAAAGATGACGATCCATGACGTGGCGGACCAGCTTGGGGTGTCGATCAGTACGGTTTCGCGGGCGATTTCAGGGAAGGGAAGAATCAGCAGCGCGACCAGAAAGAAAGTGCTTGATTTTATCGAAGCGCATGATTATCATCCGAACGGGATCGCGAAGAGCCTGGCCCAGGCCAAAACAAATAATATTGCGATGATTATTCCGGAAGTGAAGGAAGTGGTGGCGTTTCCTTTCTTTTACATGTGCATGTGCGGGATTAATGAGGTGGCTCAGGCCAGAGGGTATGACATGTTTGTTGTCACAACGAGCGGAAAGGACACCACACGGGTGAAGCGTCTGATTGATAATAATAAAGTGGACGGTATTATTCTGGGAAATACACATAAAAACGATGTGTTTGCCCGCTTTCTGCGGTCGAGAGACTTTCCCTTTGTTACCATCGGTTCGCTGGAAGATGATTCTGTTGTACAGGTTGATCACGACAACAAAGGGGCGTGCAGAGATCTGACAACGATCCTTCTGTCCAGAAAACTGAGGAGGATCGCCTATATGGGAAAGGCAGATAACCTGATTGTCAATGAGGAAAGATATGAAGGATACCTTCAGGCTTATAAGGATAATGAGCTGAAGGTGGACATGTCTCTTGTGTCCCGGGACAATATGACGGACGCCATGACGCGTAAAAATGTGGATGAGCTGCTGAAGATGAATGTGGACTGCATTTTATGTCAGGATGATGCCGTGTGCAATGTGGTGCTGCAGGAGCTGCGCAGCCGT